>NZ_JBHWBS010000022.1:63626-82624 GCF_042735655.1 Streptomyces sp. NPDC059567
GGGGGGGGGGCCGAGAATCACTCACTGTCCCACCACTCACCCCCCCCCCCTCGCGGGGGGGCGCCCCTTCCTTGAAGCGATCCTGACGGGACTTGAACCCGCGACCTCCACCTTGACAGGGTGGCGAGCTAACCAACTGCTCCACAGGACCTTGCTCGCAGCCCTGCGTGGGGCTGCGAGGAAGACTGTACAGCAGGTCAGAGGGTGAGGTCGAACCGGCGCAAGGCGACACTCCCGGCCAGGGGCCGGCGGAGTCGGAATCAGGGCGCGAGGGCGTCGATCGCCTTCACGATCCGCTTGTCCGAGACCGGGTACGCCGTGCCCAGCGCATGGGCGAAATAGCTGACCCGGAGCTCCTCGATCATCCACCGGACGTCGGTGACCTCCTTCGGCACCGGTCGCCCCTGCGGGAGCTGTTCGAGCAGCCAGGCGTACTCGTCCTGCATCTCGTGGACCTTCTCCATCCGGGTGGTGTCCCGCTGGACGCCCGTCGGCATCTGCTGCAGCCGCCGGTCCACCGCAACCAGATAGCGCATCAGGTCCGGCAGCCGCCCCAGCCCGGTCTTCGTGACGAAGCCGGCCGGCATCAGCCACGCCAGCTGCTCGCGCACGTCCGCCAGGTTCTGCATGAGGGCCAGGCTGTTCGTGGCCTTCAGGCGCCGCTCACAGGCCTGCCAGGCCGCCAGGATCTGCTGGACCTGGCTCACCGTGCGGACGGTCGTGTCGACGAGGTCGGCGCGGACCTTGTCGTACAGCTTCCGGAAGGACTCCTCGTCCCAGACCGGACCGCCGTGGTCGGCGATCAGCTTGTCGGCGGCCGCGGTCGCGCAGTCGTCGAAGAGCGCCTGGATCGAGCCGTGCGGGTTACGGGACAGGGCGAGCTTCTGCTGGTTGGTCAGCTTGTCCGAGGCGAACTTCGCCGGGTTCACCGGGATGTTCAGCAGGATCAGCTTCCGGGTGCCCCGCCACATCGCCTGCGCCTGCTCGGCCTCCGTGTCGAAGAGCCGTACGGAGACGGTGTCGCCGGCGTCGACGAGCGCCGGGAACGCCTTGACCGGCTGTCCGGCGCGCCGGGTCTCGAAGACCTTCGTGAGCGTGCCGATCGTCCACTCCGTGAGGCCCGTGCGCTCCAGGGACTGGCCGGAGCCGTCCGGGCCCGCCGTGGCCGCCGCGGCGGCCTTGGAGAGGGCCTGGCGGGCCTTGGGGCGCAGCTTCAGCTTCAGCGCCTCCAGGTCCTTGTCCTCGGCGAGCTTGCGGCGCCGCTCGTCGACGATCCGGAAGGTGATCTTCAGGTGGTCGGGGATCCGGGACAGGTCGAAGTCGTCCGGCGAGACCGGGACCCCGCCCATCCGGTGCAGCTCGCGGGCGAGCGTCACCGGCAGCGGCTCCTGGCGGGGGACGGCCGAGTCCAGGAAGCGGGTCGCGAAGTTCGGGGCCGGGACGTAGTTGCGGCGGATCGGCTTCGGGAGCGAACGGATCAGCTCCGTGACGACCTCTTCCCGCAGGCCCGGGATCTGCCAGTCGAAGCCCTCGTCCGTGACCTGATTGAGGACCTGGAGCGGGACGTGGACGGTCACACCGTCGGCGTCGGCGCCCGGCTCGAACTGGTACGTCACCCGGAACTTCAGCGGCCCCTGCCGCCAGGAGTCCGGATAGTCGTCCTTCGTGACCCCGGCGGCCTTCTCGTTGATGAGCATCTCGCGCTCGAAGTCGAGGAACTCCGGTTCCTCACGGCGCTTGTGCTTCCACCAGGAGTCGAAGTGCGCGCCCGACACGACGTGTTCGGGCACCCGCTTGTCGTAGAAGTCGAAGAGCGTCTCGTCGTCGACGAGGATGTCCCGGCGCCGGGCACGGTGCTCCAGCTCCTCGACCTCGGTGAGCAGCTTGCGGTTGTCGGCGAAGAACTTGTGGTGCGTGCGCCAGTCGCCCTCGACGAGCGCGTTGCGGATGAAGAGGTCGCGACTCGCCTCGGGGTCGATCCGGCCGTAGTTCACCTTGCGGTCGGTGACGATCGGCACGCCGTAGAGCGTCACCTTCTCGATCGCCATGACGGCCGCCTGGTCCTTCTCCCAGTGCGGCTCGCTGTACGTCTTCTTGATCAGGTGCTGGGCGAGCGGCTCGATCCACTCCGGCTCGATCTTCGCGTTGACCCGGGCCCACAGGCGCGAGGTCTCCACCAGCTCGGCCGACATGATGAAGCGCGGGGGCTTCTTGAAGAGGGCCGAGCCCGGGAAGACCGCGAACTTGGCGCTGCGGGCGCCCAGGTACTCGTTCTTGGCGCCCTCCTTCACGTCCTTCATGCCGATGTGCGAGAGCAGACCGGCCAGGAGCGAGGTGTGCACGGACTGCTCGGGAGCGTCCTCCTCGTTGAGGTGGATCCCCATCTGCTTGGCGACCGTGCGCAGCTGCGCGTAGATGTCCTGCCACTCGCGGATGCGCAGGAAGTTCAGGTACTCCTGCTTGCACATCCGGCGGAAGGAGCTGGACCCGCGCTCCTTCTGCTGCTCGCGGATGTAGCGCCAGAGGTTGAGGAAGGCGAGGAAGTCGCTGGTCTCGTCCTTGAAGCGGGCGTGCTGCTGGTCGGCCTGGGCCTGCTTCTCGGCGGGGCGCTCGCGCGGGTCCTGGATGGAGAGCGCGGCCGCGATCACCATGACTTCCCGTACGCAGCCGTTCCTGTCGGCCTCCAGGACCATCCGGGCCAGGCGGGGGTCGACGGGGAGCTGGGAGAGCTTGCGGCCCTGCTCGGTCAGCCGCTTCTTCGGATCCTTCTCCGCGGGGTTGAGGGCCCCGAGCTCCTGGAGGAGCTGCACGCCGTCGCGGATGTTGCGGTGGTCCGGCGGGTCGATGAAGGGGAACTTCTCGATCTCGCCGAGGCCGGCCGCGGTCATCTGGAGGATGACGGACGCCAGGTTCGTCCGGAGGATCTCGGCGTCCGTGAACTCCGGGCGGGTGAGGAAGTCGTCCTCGGAGTAGAGCCGGATGCAGATGCCGTCGGACGTACGGCCGCAGCGGCCCTTGCGCTGGTTGGCGCTGGCCTGGCTGACCGGCTCGATCGGCAGGCGCTGGACCTTGGTCCGGTGGGAGTAGCGCGAGATACGGGCGTTGCCCGGATCGATCACGTACTTGATGCCGGGGACGGTCAGCGAGGTCTCGGCCACGTTGGTGGCGAGGACGATCCGGCGGCCGGTGTGCGCCTGGAAGACGCGGTGCTGCTCGGCGTGCGAGAGGCGGGCGTAGAGGGGGAGGACCTCGGTGTTCCGGAGCTGCTTCTTGATCAGCGCGTCCGCGGTGTCGCGGATCTCCCGCTCGCCGGAGAGGAAGACGAGGATGTCGCCGGGGCCCTCGGACTGGAGCTCGTCGACGGCGTCGCAGATCGCGGTGATCTGGTCGCGGTCGGACTCCTCGGAGTCCTCCTCCAGGAGGGGCCGATAGCGGACCTCGACCGGGTACGTCCGCCCGCTGACCTCGACGATCGGCGCCTCGCCGAAGTGGCGGGAGAAGCGCTCGGGGTCGATGGTCGCGGAGGTGATGACGACCTTGAGGTCGGGGCGCTTGGGCAGCAGCTGGGCCAGATAGCCGAGCAGGAAGTCGATGTTGAGGGACCGCTCGTGGGCCTCGTCGATGATGATCGTGTCGTAGGCGCGCAGCTCGCGGTCCGTCTGGATCTCGGCGAGCAGGATGCCGTCGGTCATCAGCTTCACGAAGGTCGCGTCGGGGTTCACCTGGTCGGTGAAGCGGACCTTCCAGCCGACGGCCTCGCCCAGCGGGGTCTTCAGCTCCTCCGCGACCCGCTCGGCGACCGTGCGGGCGGCGATCCGGCGCGGCTGCGTATGGCCGATCATGCCCCGGACGCCCCGGCCCAGCTCCAGACAGATCTTGGGGATCTGCGTCGTCTTTCCGGAGCCGGTCTCACCGGCGACGATCACGACCTGATGGTCACGTATCGCCTCCAGGATCGCGTCCTTCTTCTGCGAGACCGGCAGCTGCTCGGGGTACGTGACCGCGGGCACGCGGGAGGCCCGCCCGTCGACGCGCTCCTTGGCCTTGCCGGCCTCGGCGGCGATCTCGTCCAGGACGGCCTCACGGGCCTCGGGCTTGCGGATGCGGCGGGCGCCCTCGAGGCGGCGGCCGAGCCGGTGGGCGTCCCGCAGCGAGACCTCGGCCAGGACGGACTGGAGGGCGGCGAAGGAAGTAGACATACGGAATCCAGGATCGCACCCCGGGCCGAGAACGGGCGAACCGATTTCCGCTTGGTCCGGCCCGTAATATTTCGGGCACGTCGAGCCGAGAGGTCCCCCATGTCCCGCACCGTCCGCGCGCTCGCGGCGCTCGCCGCGCTGGTGGCAGTGGTGCTCGGGGTCCTGGCATGCGGGACGGCGACGGCGGTGGCGAGCACCGCGGTGGTCGTGGACGCGGGGAGCGCGTCGCCGGGCTGCGGCCAGGGTCACACCGCCGACGGCGCCGCCCGGCCGGCC
This sequence comes from Streptomyces sp. NPDC059567, assembly GCF_042735655.1. Classification (NCBI taxonomy): domain Bacteria; kingdom Bacillati; phylum Actinomycetota; class Actinomycetes; order Kitasatosporales; family Streptomycetaceae; genus Streptomyces; species Streptomyces sp. NPDC059567. Next base: position 68,102 of record NZ_JBHWBS010000022.1, read on the forward strand.
ACGCCACCGCGCCCGAACGGCTTCGGGGAGCTGCTGCCCGCCTTGGCGGGGGAGCGGACGGCCGGCGGCGTCTGGGGCGCGGAACCGGCCCCACGAGACCCGCTGCCGGGTCCCGAGCCACCGGAGCTCGTACCACCGTCACCCGTGGAACTGTCGATCCTGCGCGTGTAGAGGGCCGACAGCCGTCGTCGTCCGTCCTCTCTCGTCATGTTCAGGAGCCTTTCCGCATGTCCAAGTCCAAGCCGATCGTGATCGTCTCCGGGGTGGCCCTCGCCGCCGCGCTCCTCGGCGTCGTCTCGTACACCGCGACCAAGCCCGCGTCCGGGAGCTCCTCGGGTCCGTCGGCCGTCGCCGAGGTCTCCGCCGACCCGGCCGACGGCGTCTACCCCGAGCTGGAGGCGTACGCCCGCCGCGACGCCTCGGACAAGCTCGCCCTGGGGCGGGCCGACGCGCCCGTCGTCCTGATCGAGTACGCCGACTTCAAGTGCGGCTACTGCGGGAAGTTCGCCCGCGACACCGAGCCCGAGCTGATCAAGAAGTACGTCGACGACGGCACCCTGCGCATCGAGTGGCGGAACTTCCCGATCTTCGGCCAGGAGTCGGAGGCGGCGGCCCGCGCGGCGTGGGCGGCGGGGCAGCAGGGCCGGTTCTGGGAGTTCCACAAGGCCGCGTACGCCGAGGGCGCGAAGGAGGAGGGCTTCGGCAAGGAGCGGTTGACCGCGCTCGCCGAGGAGGCCGGGGTCCCCGACCTCGCCCGCTTCGCGAAGGACACGGACGGCGCGGCGGCGAGGGCGGCGGTGAGCAAGGACCAGGAGCAGGGGTACTCGCTGGGCGCGACCTCGACCCCGTCGTTCCTGGTCAACGGGCGGCCGATCGCGGGCGCGCAGCCGATGGAGACCTTCACGGAGGCGATCGACGCGGCCGCGAAGGCGGCGAAGGCGTCGAAGGGGAGCCGATGACCTCCGACATCGGCTATCTGGCCGCGTTCCTCGGTGGTCTCCTCGCCCTGCTGAGCCCGTGCAGCGCCCTGCTGCTCCCGGCCTTCTTCGCGTACTCGATCGACTCGACGAGCCGGCTCCTCGCCCGTACCGGAATCTTCTACGCCGGTCTGGCCACCACGCTCGTCCCGCTCGGGGCGGCCGGTTCGTTCGCCGGGCGGCTCTTCTACGGGCACCGGGATCTGCTCGTGGCGCTCGGCGGCTGGACGATCATCGTGCTCGGCGTGCTCCAGATCCTCGGGATGGGCTTCGCCTCGCGCCGGATCGCCGAGGTCAGCGGCCGGATCCGCCCCACGACGGCGGTCTCGGTCTACGCCCTCGGCCTGGTCTACGGCCTTGCCGGGTTCTGCGCGGGCCCGATCCTCGGCAGCGTCCTGACGGTGGCGGCGCTGAGCGGAAGCCCGGCGTACGGCGGGCTGCTCCTGGCGGTGTACGCGCTCGGCATGGCGGTGCCGCTCCTCCTGCTCGCGCTGCTCTGGGAGCGGTACGAGCTGGGCCGGCGCCGCTGGCTGCGCGGGCGGACGGTCCGCGTCGGCCGCTTCGAGCTGCACACGACCTCGCTGCTGTCGGGGCTCTTCTTCGTCGTGCTCGGCACGCTCTTCCTGGTCTTCGACGGCACGACCGCGCTGCCGGGGCTCCTGTCGGTGGACGACTCGTTCGCCGTGGAGGAGCGGGTGGGGTCGCTGAGCCGGTCGGTGCCGGACTGGGCCCTGCTGGTGGCCGTCGTCGCGGTGGTGGCGGTGGTGCTCGCGGTCCGGGGGTGGCGGGGGCGCCGGCGCACGGCCTGAGGAGTGGGGGCGCCCGGTTCCGCCGACCGGGTGCCCCGCCCGTCCTGCCACGCGCACACGAAGAAGGCCCCGTTCTTTCGAACGGGGCCTTCTCTTTGTGGCTGGGGCCGGGGTCGAACCGGCGACCTATCGCTTTTCAGGCGATCGCTCGTACCAACTGAGCTACCCAGCCACGAAGCCGTTTCCAGCTTCAGCGACTCTGACGGGACTTGAACCCGCGACCTCCACCTTGACAGGGTGGCGAGCTAACCAACTGCTCCACAGAGCCAAGCTTGTGCGCGATCACTAGTCTCGCACACGGTAATGCGTGCCCCCAACGGGATTCGAACCCGTGCTACCGCCTTGAAAGGGCGGCGTCCTGGGCCACTAGACGATGAGGGCTAGGGGCTCACCTGCGCGCTTCTCAGCGCGTCGGGGACGTGAGAAGCATATGGGATGGCGGCCGCTATCGCCAAAACGGTTTACGCCGGAGGCCGGACCGCCGCTCCCGTCAGCCCCAGCCCAGCTCGTGGAGCCGTTCGTCGTCGATGCCGAAATGGTGGGCGATCTCGTGGACCACGGTCACCGCGACCTCGTGGACCACGTCCTCCTGGCTCTCGCAGTAGCGCAGGGTGGGGCCCATGTAGATGGAGATGCGGTCCGGCAGGACACCGGCGTACCACTCCCCGCGCTCGGTGAGCGGCGTGCCCTCGTAGAGCCCGAGGAGCTCGGGGTCCGAGGGGTCGGGTTCGTCCTCCACGAACACGGCCACGTTGTCCATGACCCGCGTGAGCTCCTGCGGGATCGTGTCCAGGGCCTGGGCAACCAGCTCTTCGAACGTGTCGCGTGTCATCTCCAGCACACCGCCATTGTCCGCGACGGCCGCCCGGTTGCGGGGCGCATGGCCGAACCGGTTCCGGGGCGTCGCCGGACGAGTGGGGCGGATCCGCGTCGCACAGCCCGATTCCCCGCCGTCCTCGCGCCTATGCCTCGCGACGCCGGAACAGTACGTACGCCAGCGCCACCACGGCGGTCGTCCACAGCAGGAGCACCGCGCCCCCCGCCGCCGGGGTGAGGTCCCCGGCCTCGTGGTGGGCCTGCATCAGCTGCAGTCCCGCACGGTCCGGCAGCAGCCGGGCCAGCGGGCGCAGCCGCGAGGACGCCGCCAGGATGCCGGAGACCAGGAACAGCATGGGCAGAAGGATGCCGAGGGCGCCGATGGAGCGACGGGTCACGAAGGTGACCGCCCCGGCGAGCACGGCGAGCAGCGCGGCGTAGATCCCGGCCCCGGCCACGGCGCGGGCCACGGTGGCCGGTGGCAGGGTGGACAGCTCCGCGCCCAGGGCCCGGGTGGCGGCCAGTACCGAGATCAGCCCGGTGGCCAGCCCCCAGGCCAGCCCGACGAGCCCCAGCACGGCGAGCTTGGAGGCCAGCAGCCTGCCCCGGCGCGGTACCGCGGCGAGCGAGGTGCGGATCATTCCGGTGCCGAACTCCGACCCGACCGCCAGCACGGCGAGGACGGCCACGGCCAGCTGGCCGAACTGGACCCCGGTGAAGGACAGGCCGATCGGGTCGAAGCCCATCCGGTCGTCGGGTGCCGCCCGCCGGAACTCGGAGCCGATCAGCAGGCAGACCAGCACCCCGGTCAGCACGGTGATCGCGCTTCCGCCGAGCAGCAGTGCCGAGGTGGAGCGCACCGAGCGGAGCTTGATCCACTCGGCGGCCATCGCGTCACGCACGGCCGGCCACCTTCTCCCTCTCCACTGCTGCTCCCCGTTCCTCTCGCGTGTCCTTGTGGTGTGGCGAAGCCCGGTACTCCGTGGCCTCGTCGGTCAGTTGGAGGTAGATCTCCTCCAAGGCCGGGCGGATCGGGGTGAGTTCGTGGACGCGGAAGCCGTGGACCGCGGCGAGGTCGCCGATACCGCCGGAGGTCAGCCCGGTCACCACGGCCGCCGTGTCGCCGTCGTACGCGACCTGTCCGCCCGCCGTCCGCAGGACCTCGGCGAGTTCCGTCAGGTCGGGCGAGCCCAGACGGACGCCGCTCGTCGCACGTCCCGCGAGCTCACCGATGGCTCCGTCGGCGAGCACCCGACCCCGGCCGATGACCAGGACGTGGTCGGCCGTGGCCGCCATCTCGTTCATCAGGTGGCTGGAGACCAGCACGGTCCGTCCCTGGTCGGCCAGGGCCCGCAGCAGCCCGCGCAGCCAGCGGATGCCCTCCGGGTCTAGTCCGTTCATCGGCTCGTCCAGGATGAGGATCTCGGGGTCGCCGATCAGGGCGGCCGCGATGCCGAGCCGCTGCCGCATGCCCAGCGAGAAGCCGCGCAGCGGCCGCCGGGCCACGGAGGACAGGCCCACGAGCTCCAGCACCTCCACCACGCGGTCGCGAGGCAGCCGGTGGGTCCTGGCGAGCCAGTCGAGATGACCGCGCGCGCTGCGGGCCGGATGCACCGCCGCCGCGTCGAGCAGCGTCCCTACGGAGCGCAGCGGCGACGGGAGGTCCTGATAGGGCACCCCGAGCACGGTGGCGCTGCCGGAGTCCGGCCGTCCCGCGCCCGTGATCATGCGCAGGGTGGTCGACTTGCCGGCGCCGTTGGGGCCGAGGAACGCCGTCACCCGCCCCGGAGCGACCCGGAAGGACAGGCCGTCCAGGACCCGCCTTCCCCCGTACGACTTCACCAGATTCCGTACCTCGATCACGCGCCGCCTCCTGTCGGTCGGAGGGTTGCCCGGGGGCTTGGGGCGCCGAGGTCCAGGGTGCGGTCGAGGAGGCCTTCGGCGGGGTCGGTGTGAGAGACGAGGATCATGGTCCGGCCCTCGCGCTTCCAGCGGGCCAGGTCGTCGGACACGGCGGTGAGAGCGGCGGAGTCCAGACCGTTGAAGGGCTCGTCGAGGAGCAGGAGGCGGGGGTCGTGCGCGGTGGCGCACACGTAGCCGAGCTTCTTGCGCTGCCCGAGGGAGAGTTCGCCCACGAGGACGTCGTGGTGGCGTGCGAGCCCGAGCGCGTCGGCCCGCTCCAGCAGAAGACGTGGACGTACGCCCCACAACCCGGCCACCAGGCCGAGCTGTTCGCGCGCGGTGAGCTGTTCGTACAGCGGGGGAGGCTCCTGGAGGAAGCCGCGCACCGCTCGCACGGACCGGTGCCGGGGAGAGCGGCCGCAGACCGTGACCTCTCCTGTCGCCGGGGCGCGGAGTCCCGCGAGGACGTTCAGGAGGGTGCTCTTGCCGCAGCCGTTGGGGCCGGCCAGCCGGACGGCCTCCCCTTCCGCGACCCGCGTGGTGAGGCCGCCGAGGATCTCGCTGTCCCCGAGCCGGACCGTCAGGCCGGCGATGTCGATCACTTCAGTTCCCCCGTAGTCCGTGGATTGTGTCGCGCTCGCGCTGTGGTGGGGAGCGCGGGCAGATCGCTGCGGCTCAGCCGGCGCAGCCCCAGCACGTACGCCGCCAGGACGAGCGCGAGCAGGCAGGTGCCGAGCGTGCCGCTGTGCGCCGCGGCGGCGCACAGCGCCAGGCTGCCGGTCACCGGGGCGGTGAGCAGCGCGGCGAGAACGCCCTCGACCACGTCCGCCGCCGGGGCCCGGGTCACCCTGGCCCCCTCGAAGCTCTCGGTGCGCGGGACCGCGTACCAGGTGAGGACCATTGCGCAGCCCACACCGAGCGCCACCACGGGCAGGGCGAGCAGCACCACCGCCCAGTCGCCTCCCCGTACTCCGCAGAGCGCGGCGGCGCCGAGGTAGAACGGCGTGGTCACGGCCAGTACCCCCAGGGCGGAGACGACGGCCTTGGCCGCGGGCCAGGCCCCGGTCGGCAGGGGGGACTGGCGCAGGACGTCCCAGCAGCCGCGCTCGGCTTCGATGCCGCAGACCTGCATCACCTCGCCCGTGGCGATCAGCGAGACCGCCACCAGCAGGCCGGCGAGCGCGGGGACCGGCAGCTGCCAGGGCGGCGCGGGGGCGGCTGCCGCGGCGCTCGCACAGGCCGCCCCGAGCAGCATGCTCAGCCGCTGCAGCCGGGCCGCTCCGCCGACCGCCGCGGGGGCACCGCGCCGGAGCCGCGCCCAGGCCACGCGCAGGGAGATCGCCAGCGGCGACGTGGTGGGCAGGGCGAGCCGGGAGGAGGTGGGCGGCCGGGCCTCGGTGGGGCGGGCGCCCGGTGCGTCGCGGCGGGCGGTGGCACGGACCCGGAGCGTGACCGCCGTCCCCGCCGCCACGACCAGTACGAGGTATCCGGCGGCCGTCCACGCCAGCCGGCCCGGGGTGTGCATGTCCGTCCACAGCTGGGGACGGCTGTCGGTGAGTACCTGCCCGAGGAGCCGCGCCAGCCGCGACTCGGCCTGGCCGGGCGTCGACCCGAGCGCCCCGAGCAGCGGAGCCGCGAGCCTGCCGAGGAGCCAGCCCGCCACCGCCGCGAGCACCAGCCGGGGCAGATGGGCCACCCGGACCACCCGCACCATGAACGCGCTGACCAGCAACGTCCGCAGGCCAGCGGCGGCCGCGACCGCGCCGCACAGGTTGACCAGCAGCGCGGGCAGCAGCTCCCGGCCCGGGTCGGTGGCCGCGAGCCAGGGCACCGCGACCGCGCCGGCGGCGAGCAGCACCGCGAGCCCGATCCCGGCCGTGGGCAGCACCAGGCGCGCGGTGAACAGCTGCCCCCGGTCGACCGGCAGCGTCCGCAACACCGCCTCGTCCGGAGGCAGTACCAGGGAGCGCCCCAACGCCGGTTCGGCAGTGAGAAGTTGGTGGAGAACCCAGAGCGCGGCGGGGATCCAGGTCCAGGCCGCCAGATCGTCGGCGGTCGCGGACCGTGCCGGCGCGAGGGCTCCGAGCGTGCGGCCCAGCAGGAACAGGGCCCCGAAGCCGGCCGCGGCCCCCGCGCCCAGGACGAGTCCGGCGATACGGCGGCGGCTGCGCCCGGCGGCCCCGGGGCCCGCCGTCAGGTTGAGGCGCCTGCGCAGGTCGGCCAGGCAGAGCACGAAGACGGTACGGCTCCAGGGCCGTATCCCCGTCGGCGCCCCCATGGCGTCGGGACGGGGTTCAGGCTTCATCGGGCCGGGGCTCCGTCCGGCGCCGTCCGCTTCCGGCGTACCTCTCGGCGGGGCAGAGCAGTACCGCGGGGATGAGGAGCGCCAGGAACACGCCGGCGAGCGCATGCAGCCCCGAGGCCGCCGGGAGGTTCAGCGCGAGGAACCCCAGCGGCGCCCACCACACCACCCCGCCGACGATGAGCAGCAGGCTCCCGGATCGGGCGACCGCCACCAGCAGACCGACCACGACGAGGACGATTCCGGTGATCAGCCACACGACGCTCAGGAGCTGGACGATGTCCATCACGTCGCCGGGGTCTCCGGAGAGGTCGGTGGAGGTCTCCACCGCGTGGCGGGTCTCCTCGACGGTCGCGCGGAAGCGGACGACGTACGCGAGCGCGCAGACCCCCGCCGCCGTGGCCGCCGAGCCGCCCGCGATACGGAAGCCCGGATGGGCCAGCCCTTCCGTGATCGCGGTCCAGCAGCGCAGGGCGAATTCGATGAGCTTCCGGTTTCCCAGGATGCTGAAGACAAAGCGGTGGATCACGGCTCTCCGGCGGTGCGGGCGGGTCGGGACGGTTCGAGTTGTCGGGTTCTCGCGGTCGCGTTCTTGCGGTCGGTAAGACGGATCGTCGGTCCGGCAGGTTCAGCCGCGGCTCACGAGGGCAGCGCCAGCAGGCTTCCCACGTACAGTCCCGTGACCGCGCACGCCACCGCGCAGGCACGCGGCCAGGTCGCGCGCCCCGCCGCCCGGGCGGCCCACAGCAGCGCGCCGAAGAGCAGCGGCAGGGCCCAGTCGATCCGGGTCAGCGACGGCACGGCCTGGGCCGCCTCGCCGCCCAGCAGTGGCGCGAGCAGGGTCCAGCCGACCAGTTTCACGAGGACGAAGAGTGCCCAGGCGAGGGTGAACGTCCTCCGCTGCGCGGTGAACTCCTCCGAGGGAGCGGCCCACTTCATCCCCAGCGCGCCCAGGACGCCGAAGAGAACCGCGAGCACTCCGACCGTGGCGATGTTGGCCAGGGTCGCGGTGGACCAGCCGACGGCCGCCCCGATCCCCAGCGCCCCCTCGGGAGCGTCGGGCAGCCGCGTCTCGACCTGGGCGCGTATCTCGGCGTGCAGAGGCCAGCTGAACAGGGCGGTGGCGAACAGCAGCACGATGATGCCGAGCGCATGCCCGCGCCGGGTCCGCAGCCGCGCCCAGAGGCCGTCGGACGGGTCGCGGGGACCGGGCTGCCCAGCCTCCGCCACACTCCGTTCCGCGACCTCCGCCGGTTCTGCCGGAAGGACCGGAAGCCCGCTCGTGCGCGGCGCCCGGTCTACGTGCTCACCCATGTCTCCACTCCCGCAGCTGCTACAAGACCCAACAGGGACACCCCCCACAGACGGCTGGCGTCGACGAACTGCAGCCACCAGCCGGCCCGGTCGAGCCGCCGCCGGCCGATCCCGGAGCGCACCCAGGCGACCAGCGGTACGAGACCCGCGCCCGCGGCGACCGCGATCGACGCCAGTTCGAGCGGCATGTGCGGGAGCAGATGGCGGGCAAACCCGTCGCCGCCCAGCAGCGGCAGGGCCTGGCCCCAGCTGTATCCGGCGAGCGCCCCGCTGACGATGGCGGCCGGCAGGGTCGCCAGACCCGCGGTGACAACGCCCAGGAACAGCGCGGCGGAGACGCTGACGTTCGTCCCCAGGATCTCCAGGAAGAGACTCCCGCTGGGTTCTCCTCGAATACGTGTCATGTCCGACGGGTCTGTGGGGGAATTGGCCCACCCGACGGCGAAAGCGGCGAACCAGAGCAGTGCGCCGCAGAGAAGGCTCGGCCATTGACGGCGGAAGAGCCCGGCCTTCCTCTCGGTCATGTTCTCGGTCATGTTCTCCGCCTGTTCTGCCCGGACTCGCCGGGACTCCGCGATGGCGGAATCCCGGCGAGCCGTTCATCAAATGCCGTACGTCAGGCGATGAAGGCCTTGCGGCCGCCCTTCTTGATGGCCTGCTTCGCGGCGAAGATGAGAACGCCGCCGATGGCCAGACCACCGGAGACGAGACCGATGGCCGAAGCGACGTCCATGCCCGCCATGATCGACTGGTAGGCGACCGACGCGGAGTCGCTGCTCATCTTGAAGGTGCTCTTGAGGAAGAGCGGGGCGGCCACCGCGGCCACCATGAAGGCGCCGAGGACGGCGGAGGAGACTGCGGCCGCCGGCAGGGCGCGGCGGACGAACGAGCGGTTCATTACTCGGTACTTCCCTTCCATACGAGAGCCACGGCATTCGCTGCCGAGGCACTTCTCGATCTTGGCCTTGGAAGGGGATGTCCGCCATTGCCTCAAAGGGCATGACCCTCCAGGGCATTGCCTCATGAGGCAATGGATTCCGGAGTGCCGAGCGAGGGATGATCGCAACCGTTCAGGCGATCCTGGTGGTGAAGCGAAACCAGAGTCGCTTCGATCCGTGAGTTCAACTCCAATTTCCGTACGACACTGGTGATATGGGCTTTGACCGTACGCTCGGCTATGCCGAATCTTCGCGCGAGTACGCGGTTCGTCTCTCCGTGCGCCAGAGCGTGCAGTACTTCACGTTCCCGGGCGGTGAGACGCTCCAGATCGGTTACGTCGACCGTGGTCGGAAAGGTCTGACGTGCTTGCCCACGATGCCCTCCGGAAGTCGGCATGGTGTGCCCCCATTATGTTCACTTGCATTCCCCGTATACCCCCCGGCGGTCAAACCGGAAGGCATTCTCTTCGCTGGATCATGGCATCTCGCTCAGCGGGTGAACATCCGCCCTTGGACCGGTTCTCACCGGGGGGTCGGCCGGCGGGGGTTCCCCGAACCGGCGGGTCCGGGCGGCGTCCGGTGGGTGGTGCCGGGCCACGGCAGCTCCGCCCGGACCTCGAAGCCGCCGTCCGGCGTCGGGCGGCTGAGCACGGTGCCGCCGAGTACGGCCGACCGCTCGGCCAGGCCGACCAGGCCGTAGCCGGAGACCGGCGGCCGGGCGCCGGTCCGCGGTGCGGGGACACGTGCGGGCGGTGGGCCGTTGACCACCTCGACCACCAGGACACCGGCGGCCGGCTCGGCGGTGACGCTGACCCGGACCGTGCTGCCGGGCGCGTGCTTGGACGCATTGGTCAGGGATTCCTGGACGATCCGGAAGGCCGCCCGGCCGGTCTCGGCCGCCGCCGCCCCCACGGGCTCGGGCGGCTCCCCGTCGAGGACGGCGATCCCGCTGTCGGCGACGAGTGCGGGCAGCTCGGCGAGGCCGGGCGGGCCGTCCCGGGAATCCGGAACGCGCAGTGCGCCCAGCATGTCGCGAAGCTCCTCCAGGGTCCTGGTGCTGAGCGCCCCGATCCGCTCGCCGCTGCCGCGGGCCTCGGCGTCGGCGGCGGTGAGCTGGAGCGCCCCGGCCTCCACGGCGATCAGGCTCACCTGGTGGGACACGACGTCGTGGATCTCGCGGGCGAGCCGGGCCCGTTCGGCGACGACGGCCCGCTCGGCCGCCACGGCACGCTCCCGCTCCCGGCTCGCGACCAGCTCGGCGAGATGCGTGGCGAGTTCACGCCGGGTACGGGCGAGCCGGCCGAGCGCCGTCGGTCCCGCGCAGAACAGGGCGTGGCCGAGAAGGGCGTCGGCCCATTCGTCCATCGGAAAGTCGTCCTCGGCCCATTCGTCGACGGCCCACTCCTCTCTGGCCGGGCCGGCTTCCTCGGCTTCCTCGACCTGGACGAACGGCGCGAGGAACATCAGGGCGGCACAGCCGTAGACCACGCGCCGCCGGGGCAGCAGGGAGGCCGCGGTGCCGAGGGCGATCATCGGCGCCAGCCACAGATAGCCGTGGACGGCGGCGGGCAGGGTCGTGAGGACCACGGCCAGCGGCCACCGCCGCCGTACCGCCAGCGAAGCCACCGCCAGGGAGTACACGCCGACCGCCGCCGGGCCGATGCGGCCCAGTACCGTGCCCAGCTCCGCGGCGGCGACGGCGACGAACGCGGCATCCACCGCCCACGTCGGCGGACGCCACCTCATCGCGGCTCCCCGCCGCCCCTGCCTGCCGGGCGGGTGTGGGCGAGGACCGCGGCCTGGATGCGGTTGGCCGCGCCGAGCTTGCCCAGCACGGAGCTCACATGGTCCTTGATCGTGGCCACGCTCAGGGTGAGCCGCCCGGCGATCTCGCCGTTCGTCAGTCCCGCGGACAGCAGGGAGAGCACCTCCCGCTCCCGGTCGGTCAGCGGGGCGTCGGCCAGGCTGGACAGCGGCGCCCCGGCGAACGCGGCATCGGAGGCGGGCGCCCTGGCCATCGATCGCGCCACACGCGAGGAGAGGGCACTGCCCCCGGCGGCGAGGAGACGGACTCCCGGGATCAACTCCCGGACCGCCGCGTCCTTGAGGAAGAACCCGGCGGCCCCCGCGGCCAGCGCACGGGAGACGTTCTCGTCGGTCCCGAACCCGGTCAGCATGGCCACCACGGGCGGTTCGTCCAGCGCCCGCAGCGCCTTGAGCACGTCGATCCCGTCGATGTCGCCCATGTGTATGTCGACCAACGCGATGCCGGGCCGGTGCCGTACAGCCAGTTCCACCGCCTCGTCCCCGCCGCACACCACGGGCACGGTGATGTCCCCGGCGCTCTCCAGGATGCGCTGCAGGCCATGGCGCAGCAGCTTGTCGTCGTCGACGACCATGACGCTGAGGGGATGCACGAACCCCTCCTCCCCCGTTGCCCAGCGCGGCTGAAGGCTGAGGGCTGAAGGGCCAACCCGGCTGTTCGGTCGCACTCTGGGATCCGACACTTCGATGGCAAGCGGCGCCGCCGACCTGTGAAAGTGCGAGTTTCGACGCCGCATCCGCCCCAGGAGACAGGCCACCGTTACAGGGAGTGAGGATACAGGGGGGTTTGGGCGGGCCCTGTGGAGGCTTTGTGGCGACTCCATGGCGGCCGGGGCGGTGGCGGAGGGGTCCGTCGTGCCGGGACACGCCCGGGCGTGTCCCTTGTGGTGTCGGGGGAGTTGGGCAGGACGCTACGTTCCCCGCTCTGCACGATATGTCCTGGAGGTGCCCTCCGTGCGCCCTTTGCCCACCCGCGTGAGATGGGCCGCGACCGCGTTGGCGGTCGCCGCCTGTGCCGGTATGAGCGGCTGTATGAGTGTGAGTGACGAGGGTGCGAAGCCGGCGCCCAGCAAGTCCGCGGGGAAGCAGGGCGTGGCGGCCGAGTCGGACGGCGGGGTCGGGGTGTCGGGCCGGCACGGCGGGACCGGGGGCTCGGGCGGGAAGAGCGGGCCGGACGCGGACGGCGCCGGCTCGGCGTCGCCGGTGCCGAGCGGATCCGCGTCGCCCTCCGGCAAGCCGGCGCCGGACGCGCCCGCGGGCCCGGGGAGCAGGCCGAAGCCCGGCCAGGAGCCCGGTGGGACCGGTGGGGCCGGTGGGCCCAGTGCTCCGGGTGGCGAGGTCACGCCACCGCCGGTCGACCTGCCGGAGCCGACGCCCACGCCGACCCCGGAGCCGGAGCCGGAGCCGACCCCGAGCGCGGAGCCCACCGCGGAGCCGACCGACGCTCCCACTTCGACGCCGGGCGCGGACACCCACATGGGTGCCATGAAGGCGGCGGACGGGCCGGGCGCGTCGGTGGAGCCGGAGGCATCGCCGCAGGTCGGACCGGTGTGATGGAGTCCGGTTTGCCATAGGTGGGGGAGGGTGCGTATGGTGGTAGATCGTTTGATCCCATTGCCCGGCGCCGACACAGAAGAGCGCCGCGTGGCGCGTACTCTCCCTAGCCGTGGCTGGACCGCATTGAGGCGGTCGATTTGCGATTTTCACGGAGTTGACGGGCGCGTGCCGAGACTCCGGAAGGTTTCGCATTTCGCATGTCCATTTTCAGTTCTGACCACGCCGTCATGCCCGAGAACGACGAGATCGTCGAGGCCGTAGAGGCCACCGAGATCGTCGAGACCGAGGCTTCCGACGTCACCGAGGCCGAGTCCTCCGAGCCCACCGTCACCTTCGCCGACCTGGGCCTGCCCGAGGGCGTCGTGCGCAAGCTCGCGCAGAACGGCGTGACCACCCCCTTCCCGATCCAGGCGGCGACCATCCCGGACGCCCTGGCCGGCAAGGACATCCTCGGCCGCGGCCGCACCGGCTCCGGCAAGACCCTCTCCTTCGGTCTGCCGACCCTGGCCCGGCTGGCCGGCGGCCACACCGAGAAGAAGAAGCCCCGCGCGGTCATCCTCACCCCGACCCGTGAGCTCGCGATGCAGGTCGCGGACGCCCTCCAGCCGTACGGCGACGTGCTCGGCCTGAAGATCAAGGTCGTCTGCGGCGGTACGTCCATGGGCAACCAGATCTACGCCCTGGAGCGTGGCGTCGACATCCTCGTCGCCACCCCGGGCCGACTGCGCGACATCATCAACCGTGGCGCCTGCTCCCTGGAGAACGTCCAGGTCGCCGTCCTCGACGAGGCCGACCAGATGTCCGACCTGGGCTTCCTGCCCGAGGTCACCGAGCTGCTCGACCAGGTCCCCGAGGGCGGCCAGCGCATGCTCTTCTCCGCCACCATGGAGAACGAGATCGGCACGCTGGTCAAGCGCTACCTGAACAACCCGGTCAGCCACGAGGTCGACAGCGCCCAGGGCAACGTCACCACGATGACCCACCACGTCCTCGTCGTGAAGCCGAAGGACAAGGCGCCGGTCACGGCCGCCATCGCCGCCCGCAAGGGCCGCACGATCATCTTCGTCCGCACCCAGCTGGGCGCCGACCGCATCGCCGAGCAGCTCGTCGAGGCCGGCGTGAAGGCCGACGCGCTGCACGGCGGCATGACGCAGGGTGCCCGTACCCGCGTCCTCGCCGACTTCAAGGACGGCTACGTCAACGCGCTGGTCGCCACCGACGTCGCCGCCCGCGGCATCCACGTCGACGGCATCGACCTGGTCCTGAACGTGGACCCGGCCGGTGACCACAAGGACTACCTGCACCGCTCGGGCCGTACCGCCCGTGCCGGCCGCTCGGGCGTCGTGGTCTCCCTGGCCCTGCCGCACCAGCGCCGTCAGATCTTCCGTCTGATGGAGGACGCGGGCGTCGACGCCTCGCGTCACATCGTGGGCGGCGCGGGCGCGTTCGACCCGGAGGTCGCCGAGATCACCGGCGCGCGTTCGCTGACCGAGGTCCAGGCCGACTCCGCGAACAACGCCGCCAAGCAGGCCGAGCGTGAGGTCGCCGACCTCACCAAGCAGCTGGAGCGTCTGACCCGTCGCGCCGCCGAGCTCCGCGAGGAGGCCGACCGTCTGGTCGCCCGTTCCGCGCGCGAGCGGGGCGAGGACCCGGAGGCCGCGGTCGCCGAGGTGACGGAGGCCGCCGAGGCCGAGGTCGCCGCCGCCGTCGTCGCGTCCGAGCCGGTCCAGGAGCGCCGCGAGGAGCGCACCCCGGCGTTCCGCGACGAGCGGGGCAACTACGAGCGCCGTGACCGCGGTGGCGACCGTGGCGGCTTCCGCCGCGACGACCGCCGTGACGACCGTGGCGGTGACCGTGGTGGCTTCCGCCGCGACGACCGTGGCGGCCGTTCCTTCGAGCGTCGCGACAACGATCGTCCGTCGGGTGGCTTCCGCCGCGACAACGACCGTCCGTCCGGTGGCTTCCGCCGTGACGACCGTCCGTCGGGCGGCTTCAACCGCGACGACCGTGGCGGCCGTTCCTTCAACCGCGACGACCGCCCGTCCGGTGGCTTCCGCCGCGACAACGAGCGTCGTGACAACGAC
>NZ_JBHWBS010000023.1:0-49308 GCF_042735655.1 Streptomyces sp. NPDC059567
TGCTGCAGTGCTGGACCGGCACCTGCACCACCTGCGGCCGACGCCTGCCCCGCAACAGAACCAGACTCAGAACCTAACGAAGCACTACTAGGGCGTGTCCGGCGGATCAGGGTCGGACACGCCCCGGTCCACCCCGTTCTCCTGCGCCACCAGCGCGTCGAACAGCGGCCAGCCGTCGATCTCGCGTACGCCGGGAGTGGTGGGGAGGAGGCCGCGAGCCGTGGCCTCGTCCACGAAACGGCGTACCACCCCGGGCTTGTTGAGGTTGAGGTAGCCGTCTTTGGTGTCCGCGACCTGGCCCTGGCCCATCGTCCCGCCCTGCGTCACCCGGCCCGGGCCCTCCTGGAACACCAGGCGCAGGAGGCCGTGCGGGATGTCGGCGCGCCGCAGCGTGAGCAGTTCCCGACAGGGCGGATGGAGATGCCCGACCGTCCAGACCCAGACCGCGTCGTCCACCACCAGTCGGCGCGGTGCGCGTTTTCGTCGCATCGGCCCACAGTAGTTCGGGAACCCGGTGGTTCGGGAAGCCGATTGTTCGGGAACCCGGTGGACGCGGGCGCCGGGTTCCTTCATAGGCTGGCCGCATGTCCGACGAGTCTCCCCTGATCCGTAGTCTGCGCGCCGCGGTCGCCGCCGCGCCCGAAGACGTGCCCCTGCGGCTCCACTTCGCCGAACTGCTCCTCGCCGAGGGCCGCGGGGACGAGGCCGTCACCGAGGCTGCCGTCGCGCTCCAGCGCGCGCCGGGTGACGAGGCGGCACGTGCGCTGATGGTCCGCGCGATGGGACTGCCCGCCGTCGCCCCGGCAGCCCCCACATCGGCCGCCGAAGCCCCCGCGGCCCCCGAAGCCGCCTCGGCGCCCGCGGCCCGCACAGCCCCCGCGGACCCGGCAGCCCCCGTGACCCCCACCCAGCCCTCCGGCTTCGACTGGGACAAGGCCGAGCAGGAGGTCGGGGACCTCGTCGGGCCCCGGTTCGTCGAGAGCGGCACCGGTGGTGATCTGGAGCAGCCGCTGACGGCCGACGGCAGCGGCGACCCCGGGGACGCCTCCGCCTGGGACATCGACGCCCCCGGCTCCGTACGCCTTGCCGACGTCGGCGGGATGCGGGAGGTCAAGGACCGCCTGGAGGCCGCCTTCCTCGCCCCCATGCGCAACCCCGAACTCCGCAAGCTGTACGGCAAGTCACTCCGCGGCGGCCTGCTGCTCTACGGTCCGCCCGGCTGCGGCAAGACGTTCATCGCCCGCGCCGTCGCCGGTGAGCTGGGCGCGAGCTTCATGTCGATCTCGCTCTCGGACATCCTGGACATGTACATCGGCTCGTCCGAGAAGAACGTCCACGACATCTTCGAGACCGCCCGCGCCCAGGCCCCCTGCGTCGTCTTCCTCGACGAGCTCGACGCCCTCGGCGCCAAGCGCTCCCGTACCCACCACAGCGGACTGCGCAACGTCGTCAACCAGCTCCTCACCGAGCTCGACGGCATCGACGGGGCCGAGAACGAAGGCGTCTTCGTGCTCGCCGCCACCAACGTCCCCTGGGACGTGGACCTCGCGCTGCGCCGCCCCGGCCGCCTCGACCGCACCCTGCTCGTGCTGCCGCCCGACGCCCCCGCCCGCGAGGCGATCCTCCGCTACCACCTGCGCGAGCGCCCCATCGAATCGGTCGACCTCGGCAAACTCGTCAAGGCCACCGAGGACTTCTCCGGCGCCGACCTCGCCCATCTCTGCGAGACGGCCGCCGAGTCCGCGCTCCTCGACTCCGCCCGCACCGGCACCGTGCGCCTGATCAACATGAAGGACCTGCTGGGCGCGGCGAAGCAGATCAAGCCGTCCAGCGAGTCGTGGTTCGCCTCCGCCCGCAACGTGGCGATGTTCGCCAACGACGGCGGCATGTACGACGACCTGGTCGCCTACCTCAAGAAGAAGCGGAAGCTGTGAGCCCCCATCCGCAGGTCCAACGGGCCAGCCTGCTCTACGAGATGGCGCGGGACGAGGAGGCCTACGAGCTGATCGGCCGCCGCCTCGCCGAGGACCCCGACGACCACCACGCGTGGTCCGTGCTGGGCCAGTGCCTGATCGGCCTCGGGCGGCCCTCAGAGGCCCTCGCCGCCGCCGTCGAGTCGCTCCGGCTCGAACCCCTGTACCTCGAGGCCCACTTCGTACGCGGCGTGGCGCTGCGCCATCTCGGGCGGCTGAAGGACGCCGAGACGGCCCAGCGTGAGGCGATCCGGATCGACCCGTACGCCTGGGGTCCGCGTCGGCACCTCGCCGAACTGCTCCTCGAACTGGTCCCGGAACGACCGGAGGAGGCACTGGAACAGGCCCACGCGGCGGTGCGGATCGGGCCGGACGTGACCTACACATGGCAGACCATGTACAAGGTCGCCTCGTTCCACGAGCGGACCGAGCTGGCCGACGAGGCCGTCCGGGAACTCATCCGAATCGACCCCACGCACTCCCTCGCCGTCACCGTGAGCACCGAGCGCGAGGCCGCGAGACCCGGCACGTCCGCCGCCGAGGCCGCCGACATGTACGCGAGCGGACTCGCCGCGGCCCCCGACTCCGACGCCCTGCGCACGAACCTCGACAAGGCCGTCTACCGGATGCTGCGCGGCACCCGCTGGCTCGCCCTGCTCTGCCTGGTGATGGCGGGCGTCACCCTCGACGTCTTCCCCACCGACGGCGAGGAGCCGAAGGACCTCCCGATCCACCTCGGCACCCGGCTCTGGGCACTCGCGCTGATGGCGGCCGTGTGGGGCTTCGGCGCCCTGCGCCGCTATCTGCGGATGCGCACCGGCGCGAAGCTGACGGTACGCGACCTCGTACGGCGGCTGTTCTGGCCCCGCGTGGTCCTCGGGCAGGCCGTCCTCGCCACGCTCTGCGCCCTGCTGATCGTCCTCGTGCCGTGGACCGACCGGACGGTCCCCCAGGTCCTGTTCTGGCTCGGACTCGTACCGAACCTGCTCAGCATCACCCACGACCGGAACAACGTCTGATGAGCCAACCCCTGGACAGGGCCGACGCGCTCTTCGACGTCGGTCGGTACGAGCAGGCGGCCGCCCTCGTCGCCCAGCACCTGGCCACCGACCCGCAGGACGCCGCCGCGCTGGTCCTGCTGGCCCGCTGCAGGCACCGCCTGGGCCGCGAGCAGGAGGCGTTCGACGCCGTCGAAGAGGCCCTGCGCGCCGAACCCGACTCGCTGCCGGCCTGGCTGATGCGTACACACATCCTGCTCGCGCTGAAGAGGTACGAGGAGGCGGAGCGGGCCGCCCGGCACTCCGTCGAACTCGCCCCGCAGTACTGGGGAAGCCACTACGCCCTCGGCACCGTCCTCGACCGGTCCGTCCGCACCGAGCGCCGGCGCGAGGCGTACGAAGCGGCCCGGACCGCCGTCGCTCTCGCCCCGGAGGAGAGCGACGCGCACTTCCTCGTCGGGCTCACCGCGCAGCGCACCGGCAACCACGACATCGCCAAGCAGGCTTACGAGACGGCGCTGCGACTCGACCCGCAGAGCAGCGAGGCCCACAACAACCTCTCCCTGCTGCATCTGCGCCGCCGCTGGCTGAGGCCCGGGTCCTGGACGAAGGCCGCCGAGGGCTTCGTCGAGTCGGCCGCCCTCGACATGAACGACCGGCAGGCCCGCTACAACCTGGAGACCATGGCCTGGGGCACCGCCGCCGGAGCCCGCTGGGTGGCCCTGCTCGGCTTCGTCGCCGCCGCCATCGGCTCGGCGTCGCTGCGGACCGGCTCGTCGGGCGCAGAGGCCTTCGTCCCGTACGCGATCGGCGCGGTCGTCCTCGTCGGCCACTGGGCCGGCTGGGCGGTGTGGATCACCCGGCGCGTACCGCAGCGGCTGCGCCGCCCCCTGCTCCTCGTGGCACGCAACTGCCGGCCCGTGCTGGCCATGGCGCTCGCCGTCGGACTGCTCGGCCTGCACTCGCTGGTCTCGATGGCGCTGTGGACGCTGGACGCGTCCGTCGTCGGGGCGCTCGGCTATCCGCTGTTCTGGATCGTGATCATCACCTACTGGGTCAGCCGCTCCGCCCTGCAGCGCCGCGCCCCCACGGCCGAGCGCGGCCGGTGACACGGCCGATACGATGCCCGGGTGACTGATCACCAAGGCGAGGAGGCCCGGGCCATGGCCGGAGAGCCGCAGAGCGACTGCCTGTTCTGCAAGATCGCGGACGGGGAGGTCCCGGCCACGATCGTGCGCGAGACGGAGACGACCGTCGCCTTCCGGGACATCAACCCGCAGGCACCCACGCACGTGCTCGTCATCCCGCGCGTCCACTACCCCGACGCCGCCACGCTCGCCACCGCGGCGCCGACCATCGCCGCCGACGTGCTGCGCGAGGCCGGCGAGATCGCCGCGCAGGAGAAGGTCGACGGCAGCGGCTTCCGGATCGTCTTCAACACCGGGGCCGGCGCGGGCCAGACCGTCTTCCACGCCCACGCGCACGTCCTCGGCGGCCGCGGTCTCAACTGGCCCCCCGGATAAGACGTGTCCCTACGTGAACTCGTCGTGCTCGGGACCGCCAGCCAGGTCCCGACCCGGCACCGCAACCACAACGGCTATCTGCTGCGCTGGGACGGACAGGGCGTCCTCTTCGACCCGGGCGAGGGCACTCAGCGCCAGATGTTGCGCGCCGGGGTGGCCGCCCACGACATCGACCGGATCTGCATCACGCACTTCCACGGAGACCACTCCCTGGGCCTGGCGGGTGTGATCCAGCGGATCAACCTCGACCAGGTCCCGCACCCGGTCACCGCGCACTACCCGGCGAGCGGGCAGCGCTTCTTCGAGCGACTGCGGTACGCGACGGCCTACCGCGAGACGGTGAAGCTGACGGAGGCCCCGGTGGCCGTCGACGGCATCCTCGCCGCCACCGAGGCGTACACCCTCGACGCGTACAAGCTCTCGCACCCGGTGGAGTCGTACGGCTACCGGCTCACCGAGCCCGACGGGCGCCGCATCCTGCCCGAACGGCTCGCCGCGCACGGCATCAAGGGTCCGGACGTCGGCCTGATCCAGCGCGAGGGCGTCCTGAACGGCGTGACGCTGGAGGAGGTCAGCGAGGTCCGGCGCGGGCAGCGGTTCGCGTTCGTCATGGACACCCGGCTCTGCGACGGTGTGCATGCGCTCGCCGAGGGCGCCGACATGCTCGTCATCGAGTCGACCTTCCTCGACGAGGACGTCCGGCTCGCCGCCGACCACGGCCATCTGACGGCCGGACAGGCCGCCGCCGTCGCCCGCGACGCGGGGGTGCGGCACCTGGTCCTGACCCACTTCTCGCAGCGGTACAGCGATCCCGCGGAGTTCGAACGACAGGCGCGGGCGGCCGGGTTCGACGGCGAGCTGAGCATTGCCCAGGACCTCATGAGGGTCCCCCTACCGAAAAGATAGATCCATGCCCCTCCCCAAGGCCGAACTCCACCTCCACATCGAAGGCACCCTCGAACCCGAGCTGGCGTTCGCGCTCGCCGCCCGAAACGGCGTGACCCTGCCGTACGCGGACACCGAGGAGCTGCGCAAGGCGTACCTCTTCAGCGATCTGCAGTCGTTCCTGGACCTGTACTACGGGCTGATGGCCGTCCTGCACACCGCCGACGACTTCACCGAGCTCGCCGACGCGTACCTGGCGCGCGCGGCGGCGCAGGGCGTGCGGCACGCGGAGATCTTCTTCGACCCGCAGGCGCACACGGCCCGCGGGATCCCCATCGGGACGGTGATCGAGGGGCTGGCCCGCGCCCTCGACCGGGCCGAGCAGCGGCACGGCGTCTCGACGCGGCTGATCATGTGCTTCCTGCGTGACGAGTCCGCCGAGTCGGCGATGGCGACGCTGGAGGCCGCGAAGCCGTATCTGCACCGGATCACCGGTGTCGGCCTGGACTCGGCGGAGGTCGGCCACCCGCCGTCGAAGTTCCGCGAGGTGTACGCGGCGGCGGAGGCGCTCGGTCTGCGCAAGGTCGCCCACGCGGGCGAGGAGGGCCCGCCGGCGTACATCCGTGAGGCCCTGGACGTCCTCGGCGTGGAGCGGGTCGACCACGGGCTGCGCTGCATGGAGGACCCCGAGCTGGTGTCACGTCTCGTGCGCGAGCGGGTACCGCTCACGCTCTGCCCGCTGTCGAACGTCCGCCTGCGGGCGATCGACGTCCTGGAGGACCACCCGCTGGCGTCGATGCTGGCCGCCGGGCTCATGGCGACGGTCAACTCCGACGACCCGGCGTACTTCGGCGGCTACGTGGGCGACACGTTCGACGCGGTGCGGGGTGCGCTGGGGCTGGACCGGGAGCAGCTCCGGACGCTGGCCCGCAACTCCTTCGAGGCGTCGTTCCTCGACGACGAAGAGGAGCGGCGGGCTCGGTACCTCGCCGAGGTGGAGGCGTACGACTTCGACGGGGAGTAGGGGGCGGGGCAGGGAAAGGAACGCGCCGTCAGCCGCGGTCGCTCGGGCGGGCCAGGCGGAAGGCTCGGCGGTCGGCGCGGCGGCGCGCGCGGAGCGGGATCTCGGTGACCTCCTGCTCCGGGGCTCCCATCTGCGGGACCAGACCCGTCGCGGCGGTCGTCGTACCCGCGAGCACCGCGGCCGGGGCGCCGCCGCGGCGCCGGACGGAGCCGGGGACCAGCGGGCGGCCCGAGGTGTGCAGGGCGACCGCGGTCATCGGGCCCGCGACCAGCAGGAGCAGGGCGCAGAGCGCCACGCCCATGCCCGGGTACCCCGCCTGCTCCGACAGGACGCTGCCGACGACCGGGCCGCAGGCCACGCCCAGGGAGGACGCCGAGCCGACGAGAACGGCCCAGCGGCCGCGCGGGTCCAGGGAGGCGGCGAGGCCCAGCAGATAGGACAGGACGACCGGGTAGAAGAGGTTCCAGAGGATCTCGCCCGTCGCGAAGGCGGGCAGGCTCCCGGCGCTCGAACTGACCAGGACGCAACCGGCGATGATCGCCGTACCGGCCCCGATCGGGACCGCGCGGCCCAGCCGCGAGCCGAGCGCCCCGGCCGCCGTGACGCCCGCGAGTCCGGCACCCAGCGCCACGGCGAAGATCGCGCCGACGGTGACCTCGCCGAGTCCGGCCTGGGTGATGCCGATCCGGCCGCTCACGCCCCAGAGGGCGTTCTGCGCCATGGACCAGAGCAGGATCGCGGCGGCGAGGACGAGGCCGGAACGCCGGTGGGGGAGCGGCGAGCCCTTGCCCGGCGTCTCGACGCGGTGGTCGGTCCTGCTCGGCGCCTCGACGTGCCGATCGGCCCAGCTCGGCGTCTCCGCGGGGCGGTCGTCCCTGCTCAGCGTCTCCGTGTGGCGGCTGGCCTTACCTGCCGTCCCCGAAGACTGCCCCGCCCCTCCGGTCCCGCCCGCCAAGCCGCCCGTCAGGGGCCACACCAGTGCCGCCGCCAGTGCGATCGACGCGAACGGCAGCGCGTGGCCGCCGCCGAGGTTGGGGAGGGTGAGGTAGAGCGCGCCGGCCGTGGCCGAGACCGAGAGCAGGCCCAGCGTCGAGGCCCGGTGCGGGTCCTGCTGCGCCGCGATGCCCGCCGCGGCCACCGCCAGCGTCGTACCCGAGCCGAATCCGCCCACCACCGCGCCGCCGATCACCAGCGGAACGCTCGCGGTGAGCGCCGCCGCGCCGTAGCCGACGCACATGGCGAGCAGCCCGGCCCGTGCCGCCCGGCGCGGCCCGAACCGCTCCACGCGCGCGGCCAGGGTGAAGCCGGCCGCGGCGGAGGCGAGGAGGAGAACCGATCCCACCAGGCCCGCCTGGGCCGGGGTGAGACCGAGTCCGGCGGAGAGCCGGCCGACGACGGTCGGAAGCAGGTACGGGGCGAGATAACCGGCCGTGAACAGGACGACGAGGGGCCCCAGGGCACGCGGGCGCGACAACATGGGCGTTCCAGGGAACAAAGGAGAGGGGGGGAGGAGCGCCCGGTGTTGCACGGGATCGCGGGACATATGTATCAAGCAACCGAGGGCCCGGAGAAGCCCGGACAGGCCGAAATCCGCCCCTTCTTCCTGTGATGTGGGTCACTATGGGTTTGGGGTCGGATTCCCCGGGTAGATGCGCCCGCTTTCCTGACTGCGTCACCCCCGCCACCCGACCCCCATCAGGCACACTGACCTGATCCGCACCACGTTCGGGGAGGTCGCCGTGACCACAGCAAGGGGAGACCAGCAACGCGACGTCGGGGTCGACCCGTTGGTGTGCCTGCGCGAGCCCACCGACCCGCAATGCGACGTCTTCCTCACCGGCACGGTGTTCCTCGACATCATCTTCACCGGCCTCGACAGCGCCCCCGTCCGCGGCACCGAGTCGTGGGCCCGCGGCATGGGCTCCAGCCCCGGCGGCGTCGCCAACATGGCCACCGCCCTCGCCCGCCTCGGCCTGCGCACCTCGCTCGCCGCCGCCTTCGGCGACGACCACTACGGCGAGTACTGCTGGGACGCCCTGGAGCAGGGCGAGGGCATCGATCTCTCGCTCTCCCGGACCGTGCCCGGCTGGCACTCCCCGGTCACCGTCTCCATGGCGTACGAGGGCGAACGCACGATGGTCTCCCACGGACACGAGGCCCCGCCCCTGGACGGCGCCCTGCCCGCCTACCCGCCGCATGCCCGCGCCGCGGTCGCCTCGCTCGTCCCCGGGCGCGGCGAGGAGTGGGTCGCGCAGGCCGCACGCGGCGGCGCGAAGGTCTTCGCCGACGTCGGCTGGGACGACACCGGCCGCTGGGACCTGAACGGCCTGGGCGACCTGGAGCACTGCGAGGCGTTCCTGCCCAACGCGCAGGAGGCGATGCGGTACACCCGCACCGACTGCCCCCGGGCCGCCGCCCGCGCGCTCGCGGACAAGGTCCGTTACGCGGTGGTCACCCTGGGTGCGGAGGGTGCCTACGCGGTCGACGGGGCCACCGGAGAGACCGCCGAGGTGCCGGCCATCGAGGTCTCCGCCCTCGACCCGACCGGCGCCGGCGACGTCTTCGTGGCCGGTTTCGTCACCGGGACGCTCGCGGGCTGGCCGCTCGCCGACCGGCTGGCCTTCGCCGGGCTCATCGCGGCGCTGTCGGTGCAGGAGTTCGGCGGCTCGCTCTCCGCGCCCGGCTGGGGCGAGGTCGCCGCCTGGTGGGAGCACGTCCAGGAACACGTCTGCCAGGACCCGGAGGCCCTGCGCGGCCGCTACGCCTTCCTGGAACCCCTCCTCCCCGCGGGCTCCCGTCCCTGGCCGCTGCGCCGGGCGGTGCCGACCATCGGGTTCCGGGCAGCGCACTCGTAAAAGCCTTCGGCCTTGTCAGTGACAAGTCGTAGGCTTGTAGCCCAGAGGTTGTCGAGCAGCGAGAACCCTGCAACGGGAGGTATGTGCAGGCCACAGTGCCGGCCCATGACTCAGACACCCACAGCCCCCAATGGTGCGCCGGGCGAGACCCGCGCCCACTTCACCGTCCCCGCCAAGCATCCGATGGTGACCGTTCTCGGCTCCGGTGACGCCCTCCTGCGCGTGATCGAGAAGGCGTTCCCGAAGGCCGACATCCATGTCCGGGGCAACCAGGTCAGCGCGGTGGGCGAGGCGGCGGAAGTCGCTCTGATCCAGCGCCTGTTCGACGAGATGATGCTGGTGCTCCGCACCGGACAGCCGATGACGGAGGACGCAGTGGAACGCTCGATCGCCATGCTCAGGGCGAGCGAGAACGGCAAGGCGGAGGCAGGCCAGGAGACCCCGGCCGAGGTGCTCACCCAGAACATCCTCTCCAGCCGCGGCCGCACCATCCGCCCCAAGACCCTCAACCAGAAGCGGTACGTCGACGCGATCGACAAGCACACGATCGTCTTCGGCATCGGCCCCGCGGGCACCGGCAAGACGTATCTGGCCATGGCCAAGGCGGTCCAGGCCCTGCAGTCCAAGCAGGTCACCAGGATCATCCTGACCCGGCCCGCCGTCGAGGCGGGCGAGCGGCTCGGCTTCCTGCCCGGCACGCTCTACGAGAAGATCGACCCGTATCTGCGGCCGCTGTACGACGCGCTGCACGACATGCTCGATCCCGACTCGATCCCGAAGCTGATGGCCTCGGGCACGATCGAGGTCGCGCCGCTGGCCTACATGCGAGGACGGACGCTCAACGACGCGTTCATCATCCTCGACGAGGCGCAGAACACGAACCCCGAGCAGATGAAGATGTTCCTCACCCGCCTCGGCTTCGAATCGAAGATCGTCATCACCGGTGACATCACCCAGGTCGACCTCCCCGGCGGTACGAAGAGCGGTCTGCGTCAGGTCCGGGACATCCTCGACGGAGTCCAGGACGTCCACTTCTCGATGCTCACGTCGCAGGATGTCGTCCGGCACAAGCTCGTCGGCCGTATCGTCGACGCGTACGAGCA
Source organism: Streptomyces sp. NPDC059567 (assembly GCF_042735655.1). NCBI lineage: Bacteria > Bacillati > Actinomycetota > Actinomycetes > Kitasatosporales > Streptomycetaceae > Streptomyces > Streptomyces sp. NPDC059567. Next base: position 10,362 of record NZ_JBHWBS010000023.1, read on the forward strand.
GTACGACAGCCGCAACGGGAAGTAGCGCAGAAGCACCATGTCGATCGACGTCAACAACGAGTCCGGAACCGAGGTCGACGAGCAGGCGATCCTCGACATCGCCCGCTACGCCCTCGCGCGGATGCGCATCCACCCGCTCTCCGAGCTCTCGGTGATCGTCGTGGACGCGGAGGCGATGGAGCAGCTCCACATCCAGTGGATGGACCTGCCGGGCCCGACGGACGTCATGTCCTTCCCGATGGACGAGCTGCGCCCGCCGACGAAGGACGACGAGGAGCCCCCGCAGGGGCTCCTCGGCGACATCGTGCTCTGCCCCGAGGTCGCCACCCAGCAGGGCAAGGACGCGCCGACGCAGCACTCCATGGACGAGGAGCTCCAGCTCCTCACCGTTCACGGGGTGCTGCACCTGCTCGGCTACGACCACGAGGAGCCCGACGAGAAGGCCGAGATGTTCGGCCTCCAGGCGGCCATCGTCGACGGCTGGCGCGCGGAGAAGGGCCTCACCGGCCCGTCCCCCGCGCCGACCGTCTCCTGAGCCCCCGATGAACGCATCGCTGATTCTCGGCGCGGTCGGCCTGGTGATCGTCGCCTGGCTGGCCGCGTGTGCCGAGGCCGGTATCGCGCGCGTCTCCAGCTTCCGCGCCGACGAGGCCGTCCGGTCGGGGCGGCGCGGCGCCGAGAAGCTCGCGCAGGTCGCCTCCGACCCCACCCGCTACCTCAACGTGGCGCTGCTCGTGCGCGTCTCCTGCGAGATGGCGGCCGGGGTCCTCGTCACGTACGCCTGTCTGGAGGAGTTCTCCGAGACCTGGGAGGCGCTGCTCGTCGCCATCGCGGTGATGGTGCTGGTGTCGTACGTGGCCGTCGGCGTCTCGCCGCGCACCATCGGCCGGCAGCACCCGCTGAACACGGCGACCGCCTCCGCGTACGTCCTGCTGCCGCTGGCCCGGATCATGGGCCCGATCCCGCAGTTGCTGATCCTCATCGGCAACGCGCTCACCCCCGGCAAGGGCTTCCGCAAGGGCCCCTTCGCCTCGGAGGCCGAGCTGCGGGCGATGGTGGACCTCGCCGAGCAGGAGTCGCTGATCGAGGACGAGGAGCGCCGGATGGTGCACTCCGTCTTCGAGCTCGGCGACACGCTCGTACGGGAGGTCATGGTGCCCCGCACGGACCTGATCTGCATCGAGCGGTTCAAGACGGTCCGTCAGGCGCTCACGCTCGCACTGCGCTCCGGCTTCTCGCGGATCCCCGTCACGGGGGAGAACGAGGACGACATCGTCGGCATCGTGTATCTGAAGGACCTGGTCCGCAAGACGCACATCAACCGCGATGCCGAGGCCGACCTCGTCTCCACGGCGATGCGCGCCGCCGCCTTCGTGCCGGACACCAAGAACGCGGGCGATCTGCTGCGCGAGATGCAGCAGGAGCGCAACCACGTCGCCGTCGTCATCGACGAGTACGGCGGCACGGCCGGGATCGTCACGATCGAGGACATCCTGGAGGAGATCGTCGGCGAGATCACCGACGAGTACGACCGTGAGCTGCCGCCGGTCGAGGAGCTGGGCGACGACCGCTACCGCGTCACCGCCCGCCTCGACATCGGGGACCTCGGCGAGCTGTACGGCTTCGGCCCGGACGAGTACGACGACGAGGACGTGGAGACCGTCGGCGGACTCCTGGCCAAGGCGCTGGGCCGGGTGCCGATCGCGGGTGCGAAGGCGAAGGTGCAACTGCCGGACGGCCGCACGCTGCGGCTGACGGCCGAGTCCCCGGCAGGCCGGCGGAACAAGATCGTCACCGTACTCGTGGAACCGGAGGAGAAGCCGGAATGACCCCCGACCAGCTGCGTGCCTTCTGCCTGGACTTCAACGACGCGACGGAGGAGTTCCCCTTCGGGCCGGACACCTCCGTCTTCAAGGTCGCCGGGAAGATGTTCGCGCTGGCCTCGCTCGACGGCCGGCCGCTGAGCGTCAACCTCAAGTGCGAGCCGGAGGAGGCCGTACGGCTCCGCGAGGAGTATCCGGCCGTCGCCCCCGGCTATCACATGAACAAGCGCCACTGGAACACCGTGACGGTCGGCGGGCTCCCGGACCGGATGGTCCGGGAGCTCATCGAGGACTCCTACGACCTGGTGGTCGCGGGCCTGCCGAAGGCGGTACGGCTCCGCCTCGACCGGCCGTAGCCCCCTTGGTTCAGGACTGCCGCCGCAGTCCCAGGCCGATCAGCGCCGCCGTCACGAGCACGATCGCCGCGTCCAGGGCGAGGACCGTGCGGACTCCTCCGTACAGGTCCCCGCCTGTCGTGGCGAGCACCCCGAGCAGCGGGATCCCGACGGTGAGGCCGATCTGTTGGGTGGTGGTGACCAGGCCGGTCGCCAGGCCCTGCTCCTCGTCCGGGACGCCGGAGGTGACGGTCACCCCGTACGAGATGATCGCGCCCAGGTGGCATATGGACGCCAGCGAGACGCCGACCCCCGCGAGGATCGCGCCCGACTCCGTGCCGATGGCGAGCAGCGTCGCCACGAACAGTCCCTGCCCCGCGAGCGAGAGGACCAGGACGCGTCGCGCGCCGAACCGGCCGATCACCTTCGGGGCGATCGTCCCGGCGAACACGGACACGACGCCCTGCACACCGAAGACCAGGCCGGTGGCGAAGGCCGAGAGCCCCAGCGTCTCCTGCAGGTACAGGGTCAGCACGAAGATGACGGCGGACATCATCGAGAAGGTGATCAGACCGCCCAGGTTGCCGAACGCGATCGTGCGCCGGCGCAGCATCGGCAGCGAGACCAGCGGGGCGGCGTGCCTCGACTCGACGACCACGAACGCGCCGAGCAGCAGCACCCCGGCCACCAGCGTCACCAGGACGTCAGCGCCGCCGAAGCCGCGCTCGGCCGCCGTCGACAGGGCGTAGATCAGGGCGAGCAGACCGCCCGTCACGGTCACCGCGCCCGGCACGTCGAGCCGGGGCCGGTCGGGGGTGCGCGACTCGGGCAGCAGGCCCGGTGCCAGCGGCAGCACGATCAGCGTGAACAGGGCGAGCAGGCCCATCGTCGAGCGCCAGCCGAGGGTGTCGGTCATGACACCGCCGAGGACCATGCCGATCGTGAAGCCGAGCGAGAGCAGGGTGCCCGAGATGCCGAGCGCCCGGTCGCGCTGCGGGCCCTCCGGGAACGTGGTGGTCAGCAGGGACATGCCGGTCGGCACGATCGCCGCCGCGCCCAGGCCCTGCAGGGCGCGCCCGGCGAGGAACGAGGCGGGGTCCCAGGCGAAGGTGGCGAGCAGCGAGGCCGCGCCGAAGAGCGCGAGTCCCGCGAGGAACAGCTTCTTGCGCCCGTAGAGGTCGCCGATGCGGCCGAACAGGAGCAGGAACCCGCCGGACGGCAGGGCGAACGCGGTCACCGCCCACTGCAGCGCGGACGCGTCGAGACCGAGATCGGCGCCGAGCACGGGCAGCGCCACGTTCAGTACGGAGAAGTCCAGGGCGACCATGAACTGGGCGGCGCACAGCACGAAGAGGATGAGCCGGGAGCGGCCGGTCAGGGCCGGCTGGGTCGGGTTCGGGGGAGCGAGGGTCGTTGCCATGGCGACCACCCTCGGCGCGCGGGAACAACCGTGGGGAGCGGGAACTTATCCTGTTGGTCGCACCACCAGGCATCCCGGGGGAGAAGCACACGTGGCCACAGCGGTCGAGAGCACGGACGCCAAGGGGCACCGACTGGCCGAACTGCGCGAGTTCCTGATGAGCCGTCGGGCCCGGGTCACCCCGGCCGACGCCGGCCTGCCGGACGGCGGCGCCCGTCGCCGTACGCCCGGCCTGCGCCGTGAGGAGGTCGCCGTCCTCGCGGGCGTCGGGGTCTCCTGGTACCAATGGCTGGAGCAGGGCCGGGACATCACGGTCTCGCCGCAGGTGCTCGACTCGGTGGCGCGGGTGCTGCGGCTCAGCGGGGCGGAGCGGCGTCACCTGTACGTCCTCGCCGGACTCAACCCGCCCGCGCCGGAGGTCGATCCGGAGGCACGGGACATGTGCGCGGGGCTGCGCCGGCTGATCGACGCGTGGATGCCGTTCCCGGCGCACATCATGGACGCGTACTGGAACACGATCATGTACAACGAGTCGGCGGCCGTCGTCCTCGGGATGCGTCCCGAGATCTCGCAGAACTGCCTCGTCTCGTTCTTCACCGACCCGATCTACCGCTCCCGGTCGACCGACTGGCGGCGGCTCGCGCCGCAGGTCGTCGCCCAGTTCAGGGCCGCCTGCTCGGAGTGCCCCGACGACGAGGGGTTCCGTGCGGTGGTGGAGGAGGCGAAGGCGGCGAGCGAGGAGTTCGCCGAGCTGTGGGAGCGGCGGGACGTCTCCCCGGGCGGCCAGATCCGCAAGGAGATCGAGCACCCGCTCGTCGGCGTCCTGCACGTGGAGTCCACGCAGTTGCGGGTGCCGGCCCGCCCCGACCTGACGATCATCATGCACACCCCGCTGCCGCTGGGCGACACGGCCGCGAAGCTGGAGTGGCTGGTCTCCCCGGAGGGGCGGCGCGGGGCGATGTACCCGATCGCGGGCTGATCCGGGGGGCCCGTACACGGAAACGTCACACCCTCCCTATATCCTCCACGCGATCCGATCATCGCGATGCGGTGTACGGGACATTCCGCTCACCCTCGTACTCCCAAGGGGCACTTCCTCATGCGCACTCGCCTTCGTCACGGCCTCGCCGCGGCCCTCACCGTCTCCGCGCTCTCCCTCACCGCCGCGTGCGGCGGCGGTGCCTCGGACGATGCCGGCAAGGACAAGGCGGCCGACAAGCCGGCTGCCGAGCAGACCTCCTCCGCGCCGGCCGCGAAGCCGGCCACGCCGCTGACGGCCGCGCAGATGAAGGCCGCGGTCCTTGAGGTGAAGGACCTGCCGTCCGGCTGGAAGACCACCAAGCACGAGGAGACCTCGACGGTCTACAAGGTCGACAAGCCCGCGTGCGAGCCGCTCGCCCCCATGCTTGGTGGCGACATAGCCGACGCCACCAAGGGCGCGACCGGCGATTTCGCCGTGGGTAACAACGATTCCGAGATCGCCGAGGAGGTCGTGACCTTCGAAGGCGACGGCGCCGCGGACTACATCAAGAAGCTCGGCAGCGCCCTGGACGCCTGCCCCGACTTCACCGCAGAGGCCGAGGGCAACAAGATGAAGATGGCGGTGAAGAAGATCACCGCTCCGCAGGGTGCCGAGGAGGCGCTCGCCTTCCAGCTGTCGCTGGAGGTCGCGCCCGGCATGAAGATCGAGCCGAACCTCATCGTCGTCCGTCAGGGCACCGGTGTGATGCGGTTCCTGCACCTCGCCGACGCCGCCACCGCCAAGAAGGACTTCGACGCCCTCGCGAAGCTCGCCACCGACAAGTTCGTCAAGGGCGCGCAGAGCTGAGTCGGTGCCCCGACCTATGCTCGGGGCATGACACTCAACCCCGACCACGGCGACCTCGGCGCCGAGGACCTCAAGATCATCACGCTGGCGCGCAGCGCCCGCGCCCGCAACGGTGTGCCCGAGGGCGCGGCGGTACGGGACGAGACCGGCCGCACGTACGTGGCAGGGACCGTGGCCCTGGAGTCGCTCAAGCTGAGCGCGCTGCGGACCGCGGTCGCGATGGCCGTGGCCAGCGGAGCCCAGTCCCTGGAGGCCGCGGCCGTCGTCTCGACCGCCGACGCCGCCTCCGACGAGGACCGCGCGGCGGTGCGCGACCTCGGTGGGCCCGAGACCCCGGTGCTGCTCGCCGGCCCCGACGGGCAGCTGCGCGCGGCGGTCACGGCGGGCTGAGGTCCGACGGGAGATACGGAGGGGGTCCGGCGATACGCCGGGCCCTCTTTGTGTGTTTGTGAAGAATCAACGAACCCTCTCTTGTCTTCCCCGGTGCGTTGCGCGTCAATGACAGCGGTCCGTCCGACGGGCCGTCAGATCTACGCCTTCACGCAGCGTCCGCACCCCTGCGTGCTTCATCGGGAAGGGGTACGACCTCATGAGAGGCAGCAACTTAGGAATCGGTGCGGTCCTCGCGGGCGCGCTCGCCGTGACCGGACTCGCCTTCGCCCCGGCGGCGGCCGCCGTCACTCCGGGGACCGCCACGGCCACGTACGACTGCGGGATCTGGGGCGGCGGACTCGCCACCCTCCAGGCCACGCAGAGCGGCACCGCCGCGACGATCACCCTCACCTCGGCCGTCAAGACGCCGGTCGCGGTCGGCGCCGACACCATCAACGCCCAGCTGACGATGGCCAAGGGCGGTGGCGGCACCCGGGTCTTCAGCGGCCAGAAGAACCCGGCGCTCGCCGCGAACCAGTCCGTCACCATCGGTCCGCTCAGTGGGACCGTGGCCGTCGGTGACAGTCTCGACTCGTACTTCGCGGGCACCGCGCTCACCATGACGATCTTCGGGGTGACCGTGAACTGCGATGCGGTCACCTCGCAGTCGCCGGGGCCGTTCGTCTTCTGACGGGCCCCCGTCGCACCCTTCACCGGCGTCGCCTCAGGCGGCGCCGGTACCTGTGTTGCATACGCGTCTGACCAGGCAAAACATCGATCTTGACAGTATCTGATGGCCCATCAGTCGGTGCATTTCGATTCCATTGACTTCTCCTCACGCGCGGCCGTCAATGGCGCCCTCTCATCCCTCAGGAGGGGGCACACATGGCACTGAGAAACCCGACCCGAAGACGGCGTTGGACCGCCGCCCTCGGCGTCGCCGCGCTCGCGGTCGCAAGCGGCGCGCTGGCCGCTCCGGCCGGCGCACTGGCGGCCGCGTCCCAGGCGGTGGACTTCCCCACGCACTGCGTCCCGCCGCCGATCGCCGGTATCCCGCCCATCGACGGCACCACGACCGCCGAGATCACGGTGGACAAGCCCACGCCCAAGGTCGGCGACACGGTCACGGTCACCTACAAGGTCACCAAGCCGGCCGCGTCCAACCCGGTCGACCTGGCCCTCCCGGCCGACATCATGACCCCGAGCGGCAAGGTCGTCCTCGGCGGCGCCCAGTCCGGCGCGATCACCGTCACCGGGCCCAAGAAGAACGACCCGGTCCCCGGCAAGGGCGCGTTCCCGCCGTTCTCGATGACCGGCACGTTCACGGTCACCGCGCCCGGCTCGATCACCCTCTCGCCCGGCGACTACAACATCCACACCAGCTACATCATGGAGCTGGACACCCCCTGTACGGTCACCAACCCGCCCGCCCCCGTCTCCGAGACGATCACGGCGAGCGCGCAGCCGGGTGCCAACGAGCGCAACATCTCGCTCGGCACGCCCTCCGGCGCACCGGGCGTCCGGGTCACCGTGACCGGCGCCAAGTTCACCCCGCTCGCCGAGGTCACCGTCGTCGGCCGCTCCGGCGCGGCGGAGACCGCCGACCGGATGACCGTCACGACCGACAGCCAGGGCGGCTTCACCGCCCGTCTGATGGTCAACGACAAGGCGACCACCGGGGTCGTGGCGTACGAGGGGACGGCCTGGGACCCGGAGAAGGGCGCCGGACCGGCCGCGTACACCGTCATCGACGACACCCCGCAACCGCCGAACAGCCAGAAGCTCACGGCGGCCGTCACGGCGGGCGAACTGTCGATGACCCAGGCCGGTGACACGGTCCAGCTGTCGTCCGTCGACTTCGGACAGGGCGGTGCGGCGACCGGCGATCTGAAGACGGTGACGGTCAAGGACTTCCGCGGCGGCCCCGCGGGCTGGTCCCTGACCGGCAAGGTCACCGACTTCACCGGCCCCGGCGGCTCCATCGGCGCCGGAAAGCTCAGCTGGACCCCTGCCTGCACCACCAAGGCCGGCAGCCCCAGCACCTGCGTCCCCGGCTCGGCGGGCACGGTCGGCAGTGGCGGGGCGACCCTCGCCTCGACCCCGAACGGCACGGTCACCGGCGGTGAGTTCACCGTCGACGCCAAGGTCTCCCTCGACGTCCCGGCGTTCACCGCGCCCGGCTCGTACGCGGGCGTCCTGACGCTCACGCTCAGCTGATCCACAGCGAAACAGCGGGCCGGGCGCGCACCCGGTCGGCCCGCTCCGACCCCGGGGGTTCCGCACCGTGCGCACCAAGCTGTACGTCCTCCTCGTCGCGGCAGCCCTCGTGCTGCTCGGCGCGCCCGCCGCCCAAGCCGCCGAGAACGGCGAGTGGGCGGTCTACCCGGCCGCCTCCCAGCTCGGCAGCCGGCCGTACTTCTACCTCGCGGCCGACCCCGGCACGACCCTGACCGACCGGGTCACCGTCACCAACAAGACGGGCGCGCCGCTCACCTTCCGCATCTACGGGGCCGACGCCTACAACACCGAACGCGACGGCGGCTTCGCCGTCCGCACCAGCCAGGAGAAGCAGACCGGCGCCGGCGCCTGGATCACGCCCGAACGGACCCGCGTCACGGTCCCGCCCCGCTCCTCCGTCACCGTGCCCTACACCCTCGCCGTCCCCGAGGACGCCGAGCCCGGTGACCACCCCGGCGCCGTCGTCGCCCTCGACGAGCGCGTGGAGGCCGGCGGCAAGGGCTCCGTCGCGGTCGGCGTGCAGCGCGCCGTCGGAGCCAGGGTCTACCTCCGGGTCAACGGCCCCACCGTCCCGGCCCTCGCCGTCGAGGACGTCACCCTCGACCAGGACCGGCCGCTCGTCCCCGGCGCGGGCGCGAGCACCGCCCTCATCTCGTACACCCTGCACAACCGCGGCAACGTGACCCTCAACCCCAAGGTCGCCCTGCGCGCCGAGGGAGTCTTCGGCCGGACCCTGCTCGCCCGGGATCTGGCGAAGATCCCCTCCGAGCTGCTGCCCCGGCAGAAGATCCGGCTCACCGAGCGCTGGACGGGATCGCCGCAGTTCGACTGGGGCGAGGTGACCCTCACGGCCACCGCGAAGCACGTCCGGGAGTCCGGGCGCGCCTCCTTCCTCGCCCTGCCCTGGCTCGCCGCCGCGGCGGTGATCGCCGGAGGAGTGGCGGCGCTGATCGGGCTGCGGGTCAGGCGTCGCAGGGCCCCCGGCGGGCACTGAGTACGTGACGACGTCCCGCATCGGGGAGAATGGCCCCCATGAGCGCTCGCAATCAAGAATCCGAAGCCGTCCACCGGGCCGGCTTCGCCTGCTTCGTCGGCCGCCCCAACGCGGGCAAGTCCACCCTCACGAACGCTCTGGTCGGCCAGAAGGTGGCGATCACCTCCAACCGGCCCCAGACCACCCGGCACACCGTCCGCGGCATCGTGCACCGCCCGGACGCGCAGCTGATCCTGGTGGACACGCCCGGCCTCCACAAGCCGCGCACCCTCCTGGGCGAGCGCCTCAACGACGTCGTGCGCACGACGTGGGCCGAGGTCGACGTGATCGGCTTCTGCCTGCCGGCCGACCAGAAGCTCGGCCCCGGCGACCGCTTCATCGCCAAGGAGCTCGCCGGGATCAAGAAGACCCCGAAGGTCGCGATCATCACCAAGACCGACCTGGTCGACTCCAAGACGCTCGCCGAGCAGCTCATCGCCGTCGACCAGCTCGGCAAGGAGCTGGGCTTCGAGTGGCAGCAGATCGTCCCCGTCTCCGCGGTCGGCGACAAGCAGGTCCAGCTCGTCGCTGACCTGCTGATCCCGCTCCTGCCCGAGTCCCCGCCGCTCTACCCCGAGGGCGACCTCACGGACGAGCCGGAGCAGGTGATGGTCGCGGAGCTGATCCGCGAGGCCGCGCTGGAAGGCGTACGGGACGAACTGCCGCACTCGATCGCCGTCGTCGTCGAGGAGATGATCCCGCGCGAGGACCGCCCGGCGGACAAGCCGCTGCTCGACATCCACGCGAACGTCTACATCGAGCGCCCCAGCCAGAAGGGGATCATCATCGGCCCGAAGGGCAGCCGCCTGAAGGAGGTCGGGATGAAGTCCCGCAAGCACATCGAGGCGCTGCTGGGGACCCCGGTCTTCCTCGACCTCCACGTCAAGGTCGCCAAGGACTGGCAGCGGGACCCCAAGCAGCTCCGGAAGCTCGGCTTCTAGCGGCGACGCCGCTCCCGCCAACGCCGTTCGGTCGGAACGGCGTTGGCTTCCGCCTGCGTGCCCGGCGGCAACTGTTGTTGTTTGTTGTTTTCTCTTGTGCGGCTACGCGATCAATGCGCAGACTTTCCCCCACATTCACCCGTCGTTCGGGGTGGGCGTCCAGGCTTCGTGCCATCCGTGTCACTGCGGTGCGCGGACGAGTTCTCTCGTTGATTCGTGGAGGTCGTGCATGGTCAGGCGTCGTGAGCTGCTCGGGATGGTCGGCGCAACGGTCGGGGCGGGAGTGCTGGGGGCGGGGACCGCGCATGCCGCGTCCCAGGGCGGCGAGGATCGCCACCGGCCCTCGCACCGCACGCTCAGGGTCCTGCAGTTCAACATCTGGCTCGGCGGCAGCCGGGTCGAAGGCGGCCGCGCGGGCATAGCCGACACCATCGCCGCGGTCGAGCCGGACGTGGTCATGCTCAGCGAGTCGAATCCGGAGCGCGTGGCCAACCTGCTCTCCGGGAAGACACCCCCCTAGGCCCCTTCCTTCAGGACCCTCGCGATCAGCGCGCGCTGCGAGTCCGTCAGGCGGGGGTCGCCGCAGCGGACCGTCTCGCCGTCGACCGTGATCTCGTACGAGAAGCCGTCCGGCACACCTCTGACGTCGCCGTCGCCCTCCCGGAGGACGGCGACGGCCCGGGTGTGGCCGGGCCCCGCGGGGGGCCCGGGGGGGGGGTGCGACCCCGCCCGCCCGCCCACAGACCCCGCAACACCCCGGGGGGGGGCCGCCGGCGGCCCTCCGTCGAGAGTCGAGTCTGCCACCTCGACCCCCCCCCCCCCCCCCCCCCGGCCCCCCCCCCCCCCCCCCCCGCGGCCCCCCCCCCCGGCCAGGGTGTGCCAGTCCCCGGCGTCCGGCCGGCCGGACGTGTCCACCTCGGCCGACCGCTCGATGCCCGCGAAACCGCCGGTGCGCCGCACTCGAATACGCATACCGCAGGTCTATCAGTCCGTCGGTACGCCGACGGCCGCCCATGCCTTCAGCACGGCCTGGATCTCCTCCCCGTCCCCGTACCGCGCCTTCGCCGCCGCCACCGTGGCCGCCGCGAACTCGGAGAACCGGGTCTCGGGAGTGAGCACCCCACCCGTCATCACGTCGTACCAGATCTGGCCGGCCCGCTCCCACGCCTTGCCGCCCAGCTCGGTCGCCGCCAGGTAGAACGCGTGGTTCGGGATGCCCGAGTTGATGTGTACCCCGCCGTTGTCCCGGCTCGTGCGGACGTAGTCGTCCATGTGGCCCGGCTGCGGGTCCTTGCCGAGGACGTCGTCGTCGTACGCCGTGCCGGGCGCCTTCATCGAGCGCAGCGCCGTCCCCTCCACGTTCGGGTGGAAGAGGCCCTCGCCGATCAGCCAGTCGGCGTCCTGCGCGCTCTGGCCCAGCGTGTACTGCTTCACCAGGGAGCCGAAGACGTCCGAGACGGACTCGTTGAGCGCGCCGGACTGGCTGAAGTACTCCAGGTTCGCCGTGTACTGCGTGAAGCCGTGGGCCAGCTCGTGGCCGATCACGTCCACGGGGAGGGTGAAGTCGAGGAAGATCTCGTCGTCGCCGTCGCCGAACACCATCTGCTCGCCGTTCCAGAACGCGTTGCCGTAGTTCCGGTCGTAGTGGACCGTCGCCAGGAGCGGCAGCCCCGCGCCGTCGATCGAGTCCCGTTCGAAGGCCTTGAGGAAGAGGTCGAAGGTGGCGCCCAGGCCGGCGTACGCGCGGTTGACCGTGGCGTCCCCGGTGGCCTCCTGGCCCTCGCCGCGGACCTCGACACCCGGCAGCTCCGTGCCGCCCTGGGCGTCGTACACCGTGCGCCGTGGGCGGGCCGGCTCCGTGGGCGCCACGGCCGCGGCCGCGCCGGGCAGCGAGAGGACACGGCTGGTCCGGTTCATGGCGTCGGCGACCAGCGTGCGCCGGGCGACCGCCGCGACGGCCGGGTTCGTGGAGGCGGCGAGGTGCTCCAGAAGGTGGGGCGGCACGATCGTGCAGAAGACCGGGTGGGTGGGTACGTACGCGTGGGAGGTCATGCCAGCAATGTGGCACTGGGTCACGCCCCTGTCACTAGAGGCGACCATGATCCGCGAAATGGAGTGATTCGTCACCCTTTCGTATTGACGGGCCGGTCGTCCCGCATACTGAAACGGACGTCCGCCCTCGGCGGACCTGAGCTAGGCTGCGGCACATCATGCGTTTCGGGCTGCTTCTCCTTAGCTGCCGCGGCGAGGGCCTGTAGTCGTAGGCCGACCCCCTCCCCGCGGGATCTGGTGTTGCGTTCGACCAGTCGGCCTCCCCCAAGCTCTCGACTTCGCTCGAGCAGGGGGACCCCCACTCCCGCTGGACCCGAGGAGCCCTACGCAATGTCCCAGCCCGTTGGCCGCCCGACGCCCATCACCAACGCCACCCAGCTGCAGAAGCCGTCCGGGATGCCGATCCACAAGTACGGCCGGTACGAGGCCGTGCGGATCCCCGACCGCACCTGGCCCGAGCAGCGCATCACCAAGGCTCCCCGCTGGCTGTCGACCGATCTGCGCGACGGCAACCAGGCGCTGATCGACCCGATGAGCCCCGCCCGCAAGCGCGAGATGTTCGACCTGCTGGTGCGCATGGGCTACAAGGAGATCGAGGTCGGCTTCCCGTCCTCCGGCGAGACCGACTTCAACTTCGTGCGCTCCATCATCGAAGAGGGCGCGATCCCGGACGACGTCACCATCTCCGTACTGACCCAGGCCCGCGAGGACCTGATCGAGCGGACCGTGGAGTCCCTGGTCGGCGCCAAGCGCGCCACCGTCCACCTGTACAACGCCACCGCGCCCACCTTCCGCCGGGTCGTCTTCCGCGGCTCGAAGGAGGACATCAAGCAGATCGCCGTCGACGGCACGCGGCTGGTCATGGAGTACGCGGACAAGCTGCTGGGCGACGAGACGATCTTCGGCTACCAGTACAGCCCGGAGATCTTCACCGACACCGAGCTGGACTTCGCCCTGGAGGTCTGCGAGGCGGTCTGTGACGTCTGGCAGCCCGAGGAGGGCCGCGAGATCATCCTCAACCTGCCCGCCACCGTGGAGCGTTCGACGCCGTCCACGCACGCGGACCGGTTCGAGTGGATGTCCCGGAACCTGACCCGTCGCGCGTACGTCTGCCTGTCCGTCCACCCGCACAACGACCGCGGTACGGCGGTGGCTGCCGCCGAGCTGGCCATCATGGCCGGCGCCGACCGCATCGAGGGCTGTCTGTTCGGCCAGGGCGAGCGCACCGGCAACGTCGACCTGGTGACGCTGGGCATGAACCTGTTCTCGCAGGGCGTCGACCCGCAGATCGACTTCTCGCAGATCGACGAGATCCGTCGCACCTCCGAGTACTGCAACCAGATGGAGGTCCACCCGCGCCACCCCTACGCGGGCGACCTGGTCTACACCGCCTTCTCCGGCTCCCACCAGGACGCCATCAAGAAGGGCTTCGACGCCATGGAGGCCGACGCGGCCACCGCCGGCAAGACCGTGGACGACATCGAGTGGGCGGTGCCGTACCTGCCCATCGACCCGAAGGACGTCGGCCGCTCCTACGAAGCCGTGATCCGGGTCAACTCGCAGTCCGGCAAGGGCGGTATCGCGTACGTCCTGAAGAACGACCACAAGCTGGACCTGCCGCGCCGGATGCAGATCGAGTTCTCGAAGATCATCCAGCAGAAGACCGACACCGAGGGCGGCGAGGTCACCCCCGCCGCGATCTGGTCCGTCTTCCAGGACGAGTACCTGCCGAACCCGGACAACGCCTGGGGCCGTATCCAGCTGCGTTCCGGCCAGACCACCTCCGACACGGACGGCACGGACACGCTGACCGTCGAGGCGGTCGTGGACGGCGCCGACACCGTCCTGAGCGGCTCCGGCAACGGTCCGATCTCGGCCTTCTTCGCCGCCCTGCAGGCGATCGGCGTGGACGCCCGCCTGCTGGACTACCAGGAGCACACGATGAGCGAGGGCGCCTCCGCGCAGGCCGCCTCGTACATCGAGTGCGCGATCGACGGCAAGGTCCTGTGGGGCATCGGCATCGACGCCAACACCACCCGCGCCTCGCTGAAGGCCGTCATCTCGGCCGTCAACCGCGCCGCGCGCTGACCAGCCGCGTTCGTCCCCGTCACCCTTTCAGGTCGACTTGAGGGGTAGCGCCGCGAGGGGGCTCGTCCGATCGGGCGAGCCCTCTTCCGCATCTCCCGGCGGGTGTCGTGTCTCGGCCATGTCCGTGGCGTTCTGTGGACGAGGTGCTGACGCCGCATCACGGATGTGGTTAACATCACGCCCACGTCGGCAATGTTGCCGGTTCGTTAAGGGAGGTGCGGGATGCGGTCTGCCCGGGAGTCACGTAGTCGAAAAGTGGGCATCTGCGGCATTCGCACTTCTTGGAACACCGTAGGGGACGGCGAGTTCTTCTGCGAGGAGTGCGGCGGCGACCGCAACTACCGCCGCCGGACCGGCCGTCGACGCTTCGCCGTCCTGGGCGTTCCCGTGCTGCCCCGCGGCCACGCCGGACCGGTCGTCGAATGCGCCGCCTGCCACACCCACTTCGGCACCGACGTCCTCGACCACCCGACGACGAGCCGCTTCTCCGCGATGCTGCGGGACGCCGTCCACACCGTCGCCCTCGCCGTCCTCGCGGCCGGCGGGACCTCCTCCCGTACGGCCGTGGACACCGCGGTCGGGGCGGTCCGCGCCGCCGGATTCGACGAGTGCACCGCCATCCAGCTCACCGACCTCGTCGAGGCGCTGGCGGCCGACACCGGCCGCTTCCTGCCCGACGAGGGCAGCGGGGGCGCCGCCCTGGCCATCGAGCTCCACGAGGCCCTGGAGCCGCTCGCCCCGCACCTCGCCGCCTCCGGCCGCGAGTCGATCCTGCTCCAGGGCGCCAGGATCGCCCTCGCGGACGGGGCGTACAGCCCGGCCGAGCGGGACGTGCTCAACACGGTCGGCAACGCGCTGGCGCTCTGCGCCGACGACACCGCCCGGCTGCTCGCCACCGCGAGGACGCTGCTGTAGGCGCCCGAAGGGCTCCCAGGGCCTCCCAGGGCCTCACAGGGCCTCGTACGGCGCTCCTCGCGGCGCCTCACGGCGCGATGTTGTGGTTCAGGCGGAACAGATTGCCGGGGTCGTAGCGGCGCTTCACCGCCCGCAGGCGGTCGTAGTTCTGCCGGTAGTTCGCACGCACCCGGTCCTGGTCGTCGGTGTCCATGAAGTTGATGTACCCGGCCTCCTCGGTGTGCGGCCGCAGGTCCCGGTCGTACTCCCTGGTCCAGGCGATGTTCGCCTCGTTGTCCGCGGGGTCCGTGTGCGTCGTGCCGAACGCGGCCGAGAACGAGGCGTCGCGGTACGCGAACGCGGTGTCCTCGGGGCCGACGCGGTGGCATGCGCCGTCGATCGGGAAGATGGCCGTGTCGCTCTCCATCGAGGGAAGCGTCTCCCCGTAGCGCATGTGCACATCGATGGCGCCGTCGCTGAGATCGCGGCTGAAGTTCCCCTTCCAGTAGTGGTACAGCCCCGGCGGCAGCTCCTCGTCGAAGAGCGTGTTGACCACCGGATACGGCATCCGCTCCACGAACCTGCCGACGACGGGGCCCAGCTCGTCGAGGAGGCCGAGCACCTTCTCGTCCTCGCTCGCGGGGCCGCTGAAGCAGGTCACCAGGCCGCAGATCGGACGGCCGTGCCAGCGCTCCGGCAGGAACGGCATGTCCGGGCCCAGCATCATGACGAAGATCGCATTGAGCTCCTCGGGCGCGTCGGTGATCATGTCGCGCCAGCGCCGGGCCACCTCCGCGTCGAGCGGGAAGCAGACCACACCGCCGAGGACGTCGGAGACCGGGTGCAGTCGGTAGACGAGCGAGGTGACCACGCCGAAGTTGCCTCCGCCGCCGCGCAGCGCCCAGAACAGCTCCGGATGGCGCTCGGCGTCGCAGGTGACGAGGGTGCCCTCGGCGGTGACGACATCGGCCTGTACGAGGTTGTCGCAGCTCAGACCGTAACGGCGGGCCAGATTGCCCATCCCGCCGCCGAGAGTGAGCCCGGCGATGCCGGTGGTGGAGACGACCCCGCCGGTCGTGGCCAGGCCGAAGGCGTGCGTGGCGTGGTTGAAGTCGCCCCAGGTGCAGCCGCCCTCGGCGCGGGCGGTACGGGTCTCGGGGTCCACGCGGACCGAGCGCAGCCGGGACAGGTCGACGACGAGTCCGTCGTCGACGGTGCCGTACCCGGCGACGGCGTGGCTGCCACCACGGACCGCGAGCGGCAGCCCGTTGTCGCGGGCGAAGAGGACACCGGCGATCACGTCCCCGGCGTCCACGGCGCGGACCACGACGGCCGGGTGGCGGTCGTGGATGGCGTTGTAGACACGGCGCGCCTCGTCGTACGACGGATCGCCGGGGACGACCACATCGCCACGGACGGCGCCGCGCAGGGTGTCGAGCGAAGCATCTGTGCTGAGCGTCGTGGTGTTCATGAACCCGTTCTAGGCCGCGAGCGCGCCCCCGGGCATCGCCCGAACCACCCACATCGGACCACCGGCCCGGCATGGGCGGAACAGCCTATGCGGGGCGGTGGGGGAGAGCCGCCTATGCCAGGCGGTGGGAGTAGGCGTAGGCCGTGGCCGCGGTGCGGGAGGTCACGCCCAGTTTGGCGAAGATGTTGTTCAGGTGCCGGGCGACCGTGTGTTCGCTGATCACCAGGGCCTGAGCGATGTCCCTGTTGGTGCCGCCCTCGGCGACCAGCCGCAGCACCTCCGCCTCCCGGCCGGTCAGACCGCCGGGCAGCGGGCGGTGGCGCCCCGACAGCAGGGCCGCCGCGCGCCGGGCGTCGGGCATGGCGCCGAGCCGCTCGAACGCCGCACGGGCGGCCGCCAGCTCCAGTCGCGCCGCCTCCTCGTCACCCGCGGCCCGGTCGGCGGCCGCGAGCAGCATCCGTACCTGCGCGGCCTCGTACGGCACGCGCAGCGCCAGCCAGCCCGCCAGCGCGCGGCGCAGCGGCCGCAGGGCCGACTCGTTCCTGGCCAGCGCGAGGGCGCCGGATGCGGTGTCGGCCATGGCGCTCAGGAGCGGTGCCTCGGCGGCGAGCGCCGCCAGCTCCGCGACTGCCTCCGCGGCGGTGTCCGGGTCCCCGACGGCCAGCGCGACCTCCGTCTGCGCCGCGAGCAGCCGGGCCTTGCCGAGGAGATCGTGACTCGGGTCGCTCTGACAGGCCAGGGCCAGCTTCAGGCCCGTCACGGCGGCGTCGGCCTTGCCCTGGGCGAGCCGCAGCAGAGCGAGACCCGGCTGCGGGATCCGGCCGAGCTCATGGGCGTGCCCGTACGAGACGGCGGCCTCGTCGAGCCGCCCCTGACGGCGCCGGATCTCCCCGGCCGCGTAGTACGCCCCGGCGGCGATGTCCAGGCTGTCCACCGCCACCTCGGAACACACCCGCTCGGCCTCGGCCTCGGCGAGCGTCCAGGCACCGAGCAGATCGAGCACCTCGACGTGATGGATCCGGCACAGTCCGCGGAAGGGGTTGTCGGGGGTCCCTGGGGAGCCGGCGGCCGGCTCGGGGGCGGCGGGCTCGGCGGCGGCTCCCTCGTCCTCGCCGCCCGGGCCCGGCGGGCGGACGTGCTGGGACCAGGGGACCTCGCACCAGACCATCGCCGCGTCCGTCCACTCCACCGCGCGGCCGAAGTCCGCCGCCTCCATGCACTGCGTCAGCGCCAGACAGAAGAGCCAGCCCGTGAACATGCCGCTCAGCTCGCCCGCCGTGACCGAACACATCGCGTCGTCGAGGAGGGCCAGGCCCTCCTCCCGGCGGCCGTTCGCCAGCAGAATCGCCGCGTGGGCCTGGCGGCTCAGGGCGATCAGGTCCGGGCTGCCGGAGTCACGGGCGAGGAGCTCCATGCGCCGCGCCGCGGCGAGCGCCGCTTCCGGGTCGTGGTGCTCCTGCGCCTCCTCCGCGTCCGTCCAGGCGAGGAAGCACTGCTCGGGACAGTCCGGTACGTCCTCCAGGTGGTGCCGGGAACGGTGCAGCCAGCCCGCGGCTGCCGCGGGTCGCCCCAGGCAGCGGTACTCGAAGTGCAGCCACCAGGCCACCTGGCCCGCCCCGCGGTGGTCGCCCGCCGCCACGTACCCGGCATGGGCCCGCAGCCGCGCCGCGACCGACTCGTCCACGTGCCCCGCCCACCAGGCGGCGTCCGCGAGGAGGTCCAAGTCGTCCGGGCCCAGCGCGACGGAGGGGTGCAGGTCGGCCTCGCGCAGCAGGACGTACACCTCGGCCCACGACTCCCGGGCCGCCGCGTCCCGCGCCCGCTCGACGACGGGGGCCTCTTCGACGGGGACGGCCATCGCCGCTCACTTCCCTTCCCGGCGCTGCCGGTCCTTCCAGGGTATGAGCGCGTGGCGCGTACGGCACACGAGCGCGTGGCGCGTACGGCCGCCCGTACTCCCGCGGGAGTAACCGGGCCCCCGTACCGCCCCGGGCAGTAGCCCCCAACTCGGCCTTCGGCGCGACGAATCCGCGTTCGGGCGGCGGGAATCTGGGATCGACCCGAACGACCCGATCCGACCGACTCGGTCCGATCGGCCCAGATGACCGCACCGACCGGAGGGAGCCCCCGCCATGGAGGGCCGTAAGAGGACCATCGGCTGGGGGGTGCTGGCCCTGTGGGCGATCCTGATCGCCCTCGCCGCACCCCTCGCAGGAAAGCTCGGCGACGTACAGCGCGACCGCGCCGTCGACTACCTGCCCGCGAGCGCCGACTCGACCCAGGTCGCGAAGATCACCGAGCAGTTGCCCGGCGGAGACTCCACCGACCTCGTGCTCGTCTACCACCGCGACGGAGGACTGACCGCCGCCGACAAGGCCACCGCCGCCCGGGAGGTGGCGCAGGTCGCCGCCGAGCACCCGCTCACCGCGCCCCCGCGACCCGTTCCCTCCGAGGACGGCACCACCCTCTTGTACGCCGTGTCCAGTACCGAGCCCGGTACGGACGAAACGGCCAGGGACGCCTTCGTCCTCGACATCCGCGAGACGGTCAGCGGCGAGGTCGGCGGACCCGGCGCCCTCGCGACCGACGCGAGCGAGGTCTACAACTCCCTCGACGGCCCGCTGCTCTACACGACCGTCGCCGTCGTCGCCATCCTGCTGATCATCATCTACCGCAGCCCCTTCCTCTGGCTCGTCCCCCTGGTCGTCGCCGGCGTCGCCGACTACCTCTCCATGGCCGTCACCTACGTCCTGCACCAGGGCTTCGACATCAGCGTCTCCGGTCAGAGCACCGGCGTCATGACGATCCTCGTCTTCGGCGCGGGCACCGACTACGCCCTCCTCCTCGTCTCCCGCTACCGCGAGGAACTGCGCCGCACCCCCCGTCCGTACGACGCCATGGTCACCGCCCTGCGCGGCTGCGGGCCCGCCGTCCTCGCCTCCTCCGGCACCGTCGCCCTCGGGATGCTCTGCCTGCTCGCCGCCGACATGAACAGCAGTCGGGGCATGGGCCCCACGGCCGCCGTCGGGGTGCTCTGCGCCCTCGTCGCGATGATGACGCTGCTCCCCGCTCTGCTCGTCGTCCTCGGCCGACGGGTGTTCTGGCCGCTGATCCCGGCGTACGGAAGCGAGCCGAAGGCCGCGCGCCGTTCCCTCTTCGCGGCCATGGGCTCCTCGGCCGGCCGCCGTCCGCTCGCCGTCCTCGTCGCGGGCGGCGCCGCACTGGCCGCGCTCGCGCTCGGTGCGCTGAACCTGCCCGGAGCCCTCAAGCAGGAGGACTCCTTCACCTCCACCCCGGAGGCGGTCGCCGCGATGAAGACGCTCGCCGTCGCGTACCCGGAGATGGGGACCCAGCCCATCACCGTCGTCGCCCCGACCGCCTCGGTCCCCGGGGCGCTGCGGACCGCCCTCGCGACCGACGGCGTCGCGAAGGCCGAACGCGGCCGCAGCGGCAACGGCTGGACGGAGATCTCCGTCGTCGCCTCCGACCCGCCGCAGTCGGCGGCCGAGACCACGACCATCAAGGAGCTGCGGACCGCGCTCGGCGACGGCGTGTACGTCGGCGGGCCCAGCGCCGAGCAGCTCGACATGACAGAGACCAACGCCGGCGACCGGAACATCGTCGTCCCGCTCGTCATCGTCGTCGTCCTGCTCGTCCTGATCGTGCTGCTGCGCAGCCTCGTCGCACCGCTGATCCTGGTCGCCGCCGTCGTCGCCGTCTGGGGCGCCGCCCTCGGCATCGGCGGACTCGTCTTCGAGCCCCTCTTCGGCTTCGAGGGGACCGACCCGGGCCTGGCACTGCTCTCCTTCGTCTTCCTCGTCGCCCTCGGCGTCGACTACGGCATCTTCCTGATGCACCGGATGCGCGAGGAGTGCCTGAACGGCGCGGAGCCGGGCGCCGCGGCGCTGACGGCCCTGCGCACGACCGGCGGGGTGATCGCCTCAGCGGGGCTCGTCCTCGCCGCCACCTTCGCGGTCCTCGTCAACATGCCCATGGTGCAACTGGCGGAGCTGGGCTTCGTGATCGCGGTCGGCGTCCTGCTCGACACCTTCCTGGTCCGTACGTACCTCGTCACGAGCGCGAGCGTGCTGCTCGGCCGGAAGGTGTGGTGGCCGGGACCGCTGGCCAAGAAGCCCGCCTCGAAGGGTGGTTCGGCGACGGACGGTTCGTCGACGGGCGATTCGTCAACGGGCGGTTCAGGGTCCGAGCGGCAGCCCGTACGGGTGTGATCAGGGGCGGGTGGGGGGCTCCCCGGACTGTCAGGAGCCCCCGCCCGCAGGGAGGATGAACCTCATGGACTTCGCAGCGGCCTTGACCCGTGACCCGCAGGCGGCGCCGTACCCGGTGCGGTGCGACGCGACGGCCGCCGCGGTCTTCGCGGTGCTCGCGGTGGTGATCGCGCTCACCGTCGACGACGGCCGCCGGCCGGACCTGCTCGGCTGGGCGCTGCTGCTCGCCGCGCACATCCCGCTGGCGTGGCGGCGCAAGGCGCCGATGCCGGTGCTGCTCGCCGTCGTCGCCTGCGTCGCCCCGTATCACGCACTCGACTACATGCATCTGGCGCCGATACCGGCCTCGATGACCGCGCTGTACACGGTCGCGGCCACCGGCCGTCCGAAGCGCACCCTGATCGTGGGACTGTCGGTCACGTCCGTCACGCTCACCATGCAGCTCTTCGTGAACCCGCACGAGATCGTGGAGTTGCTGCGGGTCTCCGGCTGGGTGATCGCGATGCTGGTCTTCGGCGCGAGCATCCGGCTCTACCGGCAGCTGGTGGCGGGGCTGGTCGAGCGGGCGGAGCGCGAGGCGGAGCGGAAGGTCGCCGAGGAGCGGCTGCGCATAGCCCGGGACCTGCACGACCTCCTCGCGCACTCGATCACCCTGATCGGTGTGCAGACGTCGGTCGCCGCGCACGTCCTGGTCGCCGACCCGGACCGGCTCGACCGGGAGGCGCTCGCCCGGGCGCTCGACAGGATAGCCGAGACGTGCCGGGAGGCCCGCTCCGAGGTGCGGACCACCCTGGACGTGCTGCGGGCGGCCCCGGAGGGCCCGCTGCCGGATCTCGCCTCGCTGCCCGATCTCGTACGGTCCTCGGGCGCGGACCTGACGATACGGACGGGGGAGGCGAAGGTCCCTGCGGCGGTGGGGGCGGCGGCGTACCGGATCGTGCAGGAGTCCCTGACCAATGCCGTACGGCACGGGGGTGCGGACGCGGAGGTGCGGGTCGATGTCGGCCTGGCGGACGAGGTGTTGACGGTACGGGTGACCAATGGCGGGGCATCGGCGGGGGGTTCGGGCAGCTCGGGTGACTCCGGAGGTTCGGGCGGCTCCGGTGGCTCGGGGTACGGGATCCTCGGGATGCGGGAGCGGGCGAAGAGTGTGGGAGGGACACTGAGCGCGGGCCCGCGCGCCGGCGGGGGCTTCGAGGTCGCGGCGGCGCTGCCGCTCGCGGCGAGGGGGTGACAGCGTGATCCGGGTGCTGCTCGCGGACGACCAGACGCTCGTCCGGGCGTCGTTCGCGATGCTCGTCGACTCGGCGTCCGACATGGAGGTCGTGGGCCAGGCGGCCAACGGCAAGGAGGCGGTGGAGCTGGCCCGTTCGGCGCGGGCGGACCTGGTGGTGATGGACGTCCGGATGCCCGAGCTCGACGGGATCGGGGCGACGCGGCTGATCGCCGCGGACGAGGACCTGGCCGGGGTGAAGGTGCTGGTCCTGACGACGTACGACACGGACGAGCACATCGTGGAGGCGCTGCGGGCGGGTGCCTCGGGCTTCGTGGTCAAGGACATCCGCCCCGCCGAGCTCCTGGCGGCGATCCGCACGGTGGCGGCGGGGGAGTCCCTGCTCTCCCCGGGCCCGACGGCCCGGCTGATAGCCAGGGTCCTCGCGACCCCGGACACGCCGGTGACGGGAGGGCCGGAAGGCCTGTCGGACCGCGAGCGCCAGGTGCTCGCGCTGGTGGCCAGGGGCATGAACAACACGGAGATCGCGGAGGCGTTGGGGCTCTCGCCCCTCACAGCGAAGACCCATGTCAGCAGGATCATGGGCAAGCTCGGGGCGCGGGACCGGGCCCAGCTGGTCATCGTGGCGTACGAGTCCGGACTGGTCGCGCCGGGCCGTTGAAAACGGGCCGGGCCCCCGCCGGTGTGTGACCGGTGGGGGCCCGGGAGGCCAGGCTGTGGCGTCTGGCTTCGGCGTCTGGCTTCGGCGTCAGGCTTCGGCGGCCTGGCTTCGGCGTCAGGCCGGCTCGACGCCGCTCGCGCGGAGCATGTCCTCGCGCTCGACGATCTTCACGCGCTCGCGGCCCTGCGGCTCGCCCAGCGCCTTCTCGGCGGCGTCGAGGGCGTACCAGCCCTCCCACGTCGTGTACGTGATGCCCTTGCCCTCGAGGAAGGACACGACCGCGTCCGTCTCGGGGGTCTCGGGAGTGAGCAGCCGGCCGTTGGCGAAGTCGTCGAGCAGGTTCGCGACCGTCTCGTTGGCGTCGCCCTTGGTGTGGCCGATGAGGCCGACCGGGCCGCGGCGGATCCAGCCGGTGACGTACGTGGAGGCGAGGTGCTCGCCGCCCTCCTCGATCACGCGACCGCCCTCGTCCGGGACGGTGCCGGAGGCGGTGTCCCAGGGGAGCTTGGGCAGCTCGTCGGAGAGGTAGCCGACGGCGCGGTAGACGGCCTGGACGTCCCAGTCCGTGGTCTGGCCGGTGCCCTTCACATTGCCGGTGCCGTCCAGCTCGGTGCGCTCGGTACGGAGGCCGACGACCTGGCCGTCCTCGCCGAGGATCTCGACGGGGGACTCGAAGAAGTGCAGGAAGAGCTTGTGCGGGCGCTCGCCGATGTCGCGGATCGCCCAGTTCTCCAGGGTCTTCGCGACCATGTCGGTCTGCTTGTTCTTGCGCCGCTCGGCGATCGAGCCCTCGTCGTAGTCGATGTCCTCGGGGTTGACGATGACCTCGATGGTGGGGGAGTGGTCCAGCTCGCGCAGCTCCATGGGGCTGAACTTGGCCTGGGCCGGGCCGCGGCGGCCGAAGACATGGATCTCCACGGCCTTGTTGGCCTTGAGACCGTCGTAGACGTTCGGCGGGATCTCGGTCGGCAGCAGCTCGTCCGCGGTCTTGGCGAGGATGCGGGCGATGTCGAGGGCCACGTTGCCCACGCCGAGGACGGCGACCTTCTCGGCCTCCAGCTCCCAGGTGCGCGGGACGTCCGGGTGGCCGTCGTACCAGGAGGCGAAGTCGGCGGCGCCGAACGAGCCGTCCAGCTCGACACCGGGGATCTTCAGCTCGCGGTCGGCCATGGCGCCGGTCGAGAAGACCACGGCGTCGTAGAAGGCGCGCAGGTCGTCGAGGTGCACGTCGGTGCCGTAGTCGACATTGCCGAAGAGGCGGACCTGCGGCTTGTCGAGGACCTGGTGGAGCGCGGTGATGATGCCCTTGATGCGCGGGTGGTCGGGGGCCACGCCGTAGCGGATGAGGCCGAAGGGCGCCGGCATCCGCTCGAAGATGTCGATGGACACGCCCGGCTCGGCGGCGGCCTCGGACTTCAGCAGCGCGTCAGCGGCATAGATCCCGGCGGGGCCGGCGCCGACGATCGCGACCCGGAGAGGGCGGGGCATGTCAGGTTCCCTTCGCAAGCGACGCGGCGACGATAGCCGTCGCCACTTAGGTCACCCTAAATAACGCCTCGCGCGGAGTGGTACCCGCCCCCCGTCTATGGCCCCATAAGCTGAACTTATGACTTCTCAAAGGGGGAGCTAGACCGCTCCTTCGGAGAAGGAACCACCGGTGACGGCGTCGACGGTCAGGAAGACGAGCATGGCCACGCCGTTCAGGGCGCAGAAGAGAATGAAGAGCCCCAGGGCGAAGTTCGAGCGCCGCAGGAGCGGCGCCTGGGGCACAAGCGCGTCCGACGGGTCGCGGGGGTCGTAGCCGGCCCGGATGAACGGCTCGGAGCCCCAGTGCTTGAGGGGGCGGGTCGTGCCGGTGTTGTCCGTGTACAGATACACACCCGGTGCGTCGGCCGGCGTCGCGAAGACCATGACGCCGTGCCTGAGCAGCCGCCTTTCGCGGAGCCACCTTCCGACCGCGTACGCGCCGACGCCGAGCCCCGCCGTCGTGATGCCGCCGACCGGCACGAGGCCGATGATGATCGCCGCCTGTCCCGCGACCGCGACGACCACGCACAGGGCGACGACCGTGACCAGGCAGCCGATCACCAGCCACTTGATCCGCCGCAGGAACCTCTGGTGCCAGGTGCGGGAGAGGGACCGCACGACGGTGTAGTAGGTGCCGTCGATGTCGTCCGTCGGGCCGGGCAGCAGCGCGTTCAGGCCATCGGCGAAGACGACGGCGGCGGCCTCGCTCACGTCCTCGATCCGGTACGTGACCGGTGTGGCCCCCGTCTTGGCCCGCAGTTCGAGCGTGACGCTCCGCCCCTCGGCATGGACCTGGGAGACCGATCCGGGGAGGAACGTCACCACCTCGCCGGGGCGCTCCAGGACGAGCCCCTGATCCTCGGCGTACAGGACGGAGCCGCCGCGGCCTTGGAGGACGGGTATGGAGGAAGTGATCGACATGACGCGTGATCTTAAGGGCGTGTGATGGATTGGTGAAGGCGTTGCGTGGGCGGGTCTGGAGGGGGCTGCGGGTTTGGGGTTCTGAGGGGCCTGGCGGGGTGGCTCTTGTGGTTTTCGGGTTTCTGAGGGTGTTGGTGCGAGGGCGGCCGAGCCAGAAGCTCGCTGGGGCGTTCAAGTCAGGGCCCCGTTCCCGGGAGGGCGGCCGCGACTGAAGCCCCCTGAAACGGTCCTTGAGGTCGCCATGGGCGTGATCGAATGAGCCGTTGCGATTCCGGGGGAGTGCGTGGTCGCTCGATGAGAAGAACTGGTCGCGATGGTGGTGGCGGCGGCGACCTGGGGCAGTCTCGGGCTCGTCGAGGGCGCTTGCGTACGAGGGCCCCGGGGCGGCTGTTCCCCGGCGGACGGTCATCGGCTGCGCTGGTGGGTGATGTTCGCGTCGTATCTGCCGACGTTCTTCCTCGTCGGCACCGGACTCACCGCGAACCGCTGGCCCCCTGCGGTGGGCGTCGCCGTCGGGGGCGTGGTCGGCGCTGCGTATGCGCTGACCCAGGGGCGTACGACGGCGTACGTGATCACGGCGATCGTCCTTCTCGCACTCGCGGTGCTCGCGCCGGCGCAGACCTGGCGCCGTAAGCGGAGGGCCGTCAGCCCTTCAGGCCGCTGACGAACGCCGCCCAGGCGGCGGCCGGGACGATGAGGGTGGGACCGGCGGGGTCCTTGCTGTCCCGGACGGGGACGACCCCGGGGACGTCGTCGAGGACCTCGACGCAGTTGCCGCCGTCGCCGTCGCTGTGCGTGCTTTTACGCCAGGCGGCACCGACGAAGTCGTACGAGACCTCGACGCAGTCGCCGCCGTGGCCGTCGCTGTAGGCGCTCTTGAACCAACGAGCATGGCTCAGGTCGTACTTGTGCATCGTCTGTAATCCTTAGCCGCCGACTCGATCAGGGCTCGGGACGCCTCCGGTGACAGCGCGGCGGCCCTCAGTAGATCGTAGGAGGCGCTGGCTCGTCGTACCACCGCTGGATCGTCCAGCAGGTTCCCGGAATACCAGCCCTCTGTATAGGCCGTTGGCGGCGCGTCCTTGAACTGCATGAGTTTCAGCATCCCGGCCATCTCGGGATACGCCCCGGCCACGTACGGGATCACCTGGATCAGCGCCTTCCTCTCGGAAGCGACAGCCGTGATGTGCTCAAGCTGCTCCGCCATGGCGGCCGCCCCGCCGACCGGAGTGCGCAGTACGTTCTCATGCAGGATGACCCAGAACGCCGGACGATTGCGGCCCTTGAGGATGTCTGCGCGATCCATCCGGGCGTCGACCTTCTGCTCGATGAACTGCTCGGGCTTCAGAGGGTTGCTGGCCAGCGTGACTGCTCGTGCGTACGAGGCGGTCTGCAGCAGGCCGGGAATCAGCGTGGATGCGAACTCGCACAGCTCCGTTGTGACCTTCTCCAGCTCCGCGACCGCCGCAAAGTAGTCCGCGTACGGCGACTTGTCGATGAGCATCTGGCACAGCCGCTCGAAAAAACCATCGGTTTGTAGCGCCTCGTCGATCCTCTGTGCCACATCCAACTGGGGTTTTCTAATCGCCTGTTCGAACTGGCCTATGTATCCACCGGAAACGAACACCCGCCTCCCCAGTTCCCCCTGTGTCATTCCCGAGGGTTCCCGCCGCCGCTTCAGCTCCGCACCGAAGAACTCCCACGCGTCCTGTCGCGTTCCCTTGGCCATGGATTAACTCCCTCGTCCTACCGAGCGGTTGTAGGACCTGCGCATCTGCCGATTCTACGGATCCGGCACCACCCTGGATGCGGTAAGCGGGAAATTGATTCGGAAAGGGTTGCGTTGGTGAAGGAAGAACACGAGCGACCGACAACGGGGACCGTTCAAGAGGCTCAGGAGGTGGCAGGGGAATTGCGCGACGCACTCGCGAGGGTCGGAATCGTCCTGCCCTCGCTCGGGCTCGACGTTCTCACCCTCGCCGCCGATCCCCCTCGGCCGCTCATCGAATTGGGACGCTGCACGGTGGAGACGGCGCGCCGGCTGGCCGCCGTCGTACTGCCGGGGGAAGAAGGGGGCCGGTCGTGAAACTGCCCATCGGGTCGTACGTCGTCGACATCCGTACCGGGAAGGTCGGCACGGTCATGGGGCACGAGGGCCCGTACGTCCAGCTGCGGCCGCTCGGCGGCGGGCGGGAGTGGGACGCGGAGCCGGACCGGGTGCGGGCCGCCACCGCCGCCGAGCGGCTGCGCGCGGCCACGGCGCACGCGAACGCGCGGAGCCGGGGCGAGGTGCCGTGAAGAGGGCGCCGTGTGGCGGGGGCGAGGCCCCCGCCCCACGGCGGGTGCCTCGGTCCTCGTAGGAGTGGGTCGGGACGCGGCCCTCCACCAGGGTGTCGTCCTTGCGGTAGCCCGCTCGGGGTCGTGAAGTCCGGGTGGCAGTTCAGCGTCATCAGGGTGCCGGCTGGAGACTCAGGATCGGCGCGCTCCGGGTTGGTGCCCAGCACCTCGTTGATCCCCGTGCCCTGGCTCGTACCGTCGCCGTTTCCGCCTCCGCGGCCGGTCGGCGTGGTCAGGGTCGGCAGGGCCGGCGCGGTGGCGGCGACGAGCGCTGTGAGGCGCATGAGTTCGGTGACCCCCGTGGGAACGATCAAGGACGCGGCGACTCTGGATTTGCTGCCGTGCACATGGCAAACGACCGCCTCTCGTATAGGCGAGAATGGCCGCATGAGTCTGTTCCGCGACGACGGCATCGTGCTGCGCACCCAGAAGCTGGGTGAAGCGGACCGCATCATCACGCTCCTCACGCGCGGTCACGGCCGCGTACGCGCCGTAGCGCGCGGGGTCCGGCGGACCAAGTCGAAGTTCGGGGCCAGGCTCGAACCCTTCTCCCATGTCGACGTGCAGTTCTTCGCTCGCGGGAGTGATCTCGTCGGGCGCGGGCTTCCGCTCTGTACGCAGAGCGAGACCATCGCCGCGTACGGCGGCGGGATCGTCACCGACTACGCCCGCTACACCGCCGGGACGGCGATGCTGGAGACGGCGGAGCGGTTCACGGACAACGAGGGCGAGCCGGCCGTGCAGCAGTACCTGCTGCTCGTCGGCGGTCTGCGGACGCTCGCCCGGGGCGAGCACGCGCCGCATCTCATCCTCGATGCCTTCCTCCTGCGCTCCCTCGCCGTCAACGGCTACGCGCCGAGCTTCGAGGACTGCGCGAAATGCGGACTTCACGGGCCGAACCGGTTCTTTTCGGTCGCGGCGGGCGGGGTCATATGCGGCGACTGCCGGGTGCCGGGCAGCGTCGTACCCTCTCCGGAGGCCATCGGCCTGCTCAGCGCGCTGCTCACCGGCGACTGGGCGACGGCGGACGCGTGCGAGCCGCGTCACGTCAGGGAGGGAAGCGGGCTGGTGTCCGCCTACCTCCACTGGCACCTGGAGCGCGGCCTGCGCTCCCTGCGGTATGTAGAGAAGAGCTAGGAGATCCATCGCCATGGCCATCGCACGACGCGGAATCCTCGGACGGCAGCGCCGGGAGTACAAGGTCCCCGAGCCGCACCCCTCCGGTGCCCGTCCGCCGAAGCTCCCCGCCGAGCTGGTGCCGAACCACGTGGCCTGCGTGATGGACGGCAACGGCCGCTGGGCCCAGGAGCGCGGCCTGCCGCGCACCGAGGGGCACAAGGTCGGCGAGGGCGTGGTCCTCGACGTGCTCAAGGGCTGCCTGGAGATGGGCGTCAAGAACCTCTCCCTCTACGCCTTCTCCACCGAGAACTGGAAGCGCTCCCCCGAGGAGGTCCGCTTCCTCATGAACTTCAACCGGGACGTCATCCGGCGCCGGCGCGACGAGATGGACGAGCTGGGCATCCGTATCCGCTGGGTCGGCCGGATGCCGAAGATGTGGAAGTCGGTCGTCCAGGAGCTCCAGGTCGCCCAGGAGCAGACCGTCGGCAACGACGCGATGACGCTGTACTTCTGTGTGAACTACGGCGGCCGCGCCGAGGTCGCCGACGCCGCGAAGAAGATCGCGGAGGACGTGGCGGCGGGGAAGCTCGACCCGTCGAAGGTCAACGAGAAGACCTTCCAGAAGTACCTCTACTACCCGGACATGCCGGACGTCGACCTGTTCCTGCGCCCCAGTGGTGAGCAGCGCACCTCGAACTACCTGATCTGGCAGAGCAGTTACGCCGAGATGATCTTCCAGGACGTGCTGTGGCCGGACTTCGACCGCCGTGACCTGTGGCGTGCCTGCGTCGAGTACGCCTCCCGCGACCGCCGCTTCGGCGGCGTGGACCCGGCGGACATGGCCGTGCTCGACAAGGGCTGAGGGACGGACAGGGCCTGAGGGACGGACGAGGCCCGAGCCGTACGGACGACAGGTCCGTACGGCTCGGGCCTTCGCTCTTTCCTACGCGCAGGTGCCGGCGAACGAGTCCCGGGTCACGACGTCCGTCGAGGCGGCCGTCGTGTCCAGCCAGACCGTCCGCTGCCCGTCGCCGAGCTGCGGGGACAGCTGCATACCGGAGGAGCAGGAGACCCTGCTGAACGTCGGGGTGCCGCTCACCACGTCCGCGAGCGGGGCCGCGTTCACCTTGCCGATCCTGCCGGTCCAGGCGCCGAGGGCGCCGTTGGGGTCGTACGTCGAGTAGGCGAAGTACTGCTCGTTGACGGAGAACTGGCCGCCGTAGGTCGTGGACGGGCTGCCGACCCTCTTCTTCTGGGTGAGGTCGCCGAGCGGCGCCGACCAGAAGCTGTCGCTCCGGAAGAGGAACGCGGTGGTCTCGCGCCAGAAGACCCGGTCCTTGGTGAGCTGGATGTCCGTGGCCTCGCCGAAGACGAAGGACTGGATCCGCACGCGCTGCGAGGCGCCGGTGGCGATGTCGTACACGTTGATGTGGTCGTTGTCGCCGTCCCGCCAGGCCACCGTGCCGTGCTTCATGGCCAGGCGCGCGGCGGTGGTGCCCGGGGCCGGGGTCAGGTTGACCGTGGTGCCGTCGCGCTCCCGCAGCATGACGTCGGACTCGCCGTCCTGCTTGTTGACATAGGCGAGCCGGCCGTCGGCGGTCACGGGCTCCATCTCGTCGCCCGGGCCGTCCACGAGCTTGTGGATCGCGCCCTGGCCCTTGTCACCGGCGGTGTAGACGCCGATGGAGTCGGCGGCGATCCGGGTGAAGACGATCCGGTCGTCGTCGAGCGACGGGTCGAGGAGATAGGCGTCCTTCTGGGCCAGCTCGCGCTGAGAGCCGCCGTGCCGGTCGTCGTCCCCGTGCTTGCCGAAGCGCCCGACCGTGATGCCGAAGTCCGCGCTGTTCGCGCCCCAGGCGATCGCGTCACCGTGGCCGATCGCGTAGACGTCGCCGCTGATCTGCGCCGCCTGCTCGTCGACCCCGCTGTACACCTCGTACGCGGGCAGGACGTCACGGGCGAGCGTCTTCCCGTCGTGGGTGCCGGACCTGTGCTCCCAGCCCTCCACGATGCCGTGGTCGGCGAAGGCCCTCGCGATCGCCTCGCGGTCGGCGCGGGAGACCTTGAGCGACTTCGCGGCGAGGGTGACCGCGTTCCGCATGTCCGAGAAGCCGGAGAGCGGGGTCAGGTAGTTCTGCGCGGCCCGGTAGACGATCTTGTCCGCGAGCGCCGGGTCCAGGGTCTTGCGCATGTCCCACAGCGCGCCGGAGACGATCGTGGAGTTGAGGTGGACACCGCCGTTGTCGATGTCCAGCGACGCGGGGAGGTAGTCCTCGCCGGCGACCCGGCCGTCGTTCATGTCGCGCAGCGCGCACTCGGCGAGCGGCTTGGTGCCGTTGCAGAGGTACTCGCCGATGAGGCCGGAGGTCGGGTCGGACATGGCGACGCCCTTGTCGGCGGTCTCCATGGCGTTGCCGAAGTAGTCGGATATCGCTTCGTTGAGGGCGCCCGACTGGTTGAGGTAGACGAGTCCGGCGCTGTGCTCGGTCACGCCGTGGGTCATCTCGTGGCCGACGACGTCGAGGCCGACCGAGAGGGGGACGCCGTTCATGTGGCCGTACACCATCTTGGTGCCGTCCCAGAACGCGTTGGCGTAGTCCTTGCCGCCCCGGGAGACGTTCACGACGGAGTGGATCGTGCCGCCCTTGCCGTCGATGCCGTCGCGGCCGATCTCGTTCTTGAAGTACTCGTAGACCTTCGCGGCGTTGAGGTGGGCGTCCACCCCTCCGGAGGTGGTGGCGGTGGACTCGAAGCGGTCGGTCGGCGAGGAGACGACCTTGACGTCCTCCGTGACCGGGCCGTTCGCGACCTCGAGGTAGCTCTTGCGGTTCGCGTCGTACGTACGGATCTGGCCGCCGGTCTTCGCGAACATCGCGCGCGAGGAGTCGACGAGCGAGTACGAGCCGTCGGCCCCCTTGTCGACCTCGATCCGCTCCTCGGTGCCGTCCACCTTCACGCCCGTGCCCTGGGCGGGCGAGACGGCCGCGGCGTCGATGTTGTCGTACGAGAGGGCGATGCCGCCCACGTGCGCGTCGACGAAGACCTCCTGGCGGACCGGGGAGCCGTCCGCCTTCGCGCCGGTGACGGTGAAGTGCCAGGCGAGACGGCCGCCGCCGGAGCCGGGCAGCACGGTCAGACCGTGGCTCTCGGTCCCGCCGCCCTCGACACCGGAGAGGTCGGAGTCGAGGGTGAACATCCGCTGCCGGGCGGTGGCTTCGGAGACGGTGGGCGTGGTGGAGACTGTCAGCTCGGGGTAGAGCGTGCCGGTCGCGGAGACGACCTGCTCGCCGCCGTCGGCCGTCTCGGTCTGTACGGCGTACTCGGCGCCGAACACCGGGACGCCGCCCCGCTTCTGCTGGAAGCGGACCGAGGACTGGGCCCCGGACCTGGTCGTGCGCACCGTTGCCAGTTCGGCGACGGGGACCCGGTAGGTCGTCTCGTGCGCCTTGAGGTGGGCGCGGGCCGCCTCGGCCGGAGTGCCGGTGCGGGGCGCGGAGTCGAGGCCCTGCGTCATGCGGGGCGCGACCGGGGTGGTGGGCAGGGTCGCGGCCGGGGTCTCCGGCACTTCCTGCGCCTGGGCGGGAACGGTCAACAGGACTGAACCGGTTGCCGCGGCGACGACGCCGGTGGCCAGGATCCGACGGATCCGTTGTGTTCTCACGAAGTCTCCCCATCACACACGTACGCGAGGGCTGGTGGCCCTCGCGACTGATGGGGTCGATGGTTCGGTATTCAAGGTTCCGCATACAAGGGATCGGACGTGGCGCAAAGCCGCCCAGGCGTAAATGCGCCTACGGGAAGGCGGGTTGAGGGCGCCCGGGGTGGGTCAGCGGCCGGCCGGATGCTCGTCCAGCCAGCCCGACTCGGCCGCGTGCCAGCCGAGTTGGAAGCGGGTCGCCGCGCCCACGGCCTCCATCAGCGAATGCAGGCGCCGTTGCACCGTGCGGTGCCCCATGCCCAGCTGGCGGGCGATGGCCGAGTCGGTGAGGCCGACATGGAGCAGCGCGACGATCTGCCGGTCGATCGGGTCGAGCCGCCCCGCCGCGTCCGCGAGGCTCTCTTCCCCGGGGGCCGTGCTGAGTCGCCAGCCCTTCTCGAAGTGCTGCTCGAAGAGCGAGATCAGTGCCGTGAGCAGCCCGCTGCGGTGGACCACGAGCGCCACCGGCTCCTCCGTCTCGTCCCGCTCGGGGTCCAGCGGAAGCAGCGCGCACTCGCCGTCCATGATGATCAGCTTGATCGGCAATTCGTCGGTGACCGCGATCTGCTGGCCGTCCGCGGCGAGCCTCGCGAGCCATTGCGCGGCGTGGGGATCCTCCAGCCAGGACCGTGCCACGACGGACCGCAGGGTCAGGCCCCGCCGCATCGAGTCCCGCTCGACCTCGTCGAGGTTGTCCTCGAAGGTGATGACGGCGGGCGCCGACATCGCCGGGACCAGTGAGCGGACCTCGTACCGCGCCTCACGCTGCATCGCGACGAGCCGGCGCCGGATCGCGGCGGCTCCGGAGAGGACCTCGAGGGGCGCGCCGGAGCTCCGGGTGTGGGCGGCGCGGTGCCGCTCGGCGAGCTCGGTGACGAAGTGCTCGACGCGGTGCAGGGCGGTGCGCCGGGACTCCAGGAGCGGGCCGAGCGCGAGGACCGGGGAGGCCGCCCGGTACCGCACGTCGTCCCCGTCCCGCTCGGCGCTGGCGAGCCCGCGCTCGACGAGCCCGGTGAGGGCGCGCAGGACCGTCTCCCGGTCCGCCGTGGGGTGGTTGAGCGCGGCGGGGTCGCTGTCCGGCCGGTCCACCAGAAGCCGGTAGACGCTGTCCTGTTCGGCGTCGAGCCCGAGCAGCGCGAGCAGGGACGCGTCCCCGGACACCGATTCCACCCGTACCCCACCCCTCCCGGCCGCCCCTCCAGAGGGGCCAGGGTAAACGGGCCGCCCGGGCGCCGCTACGATCACGCCTCTTGTCGCCGGAGGCCGGGAGGGGCCGTGACCGAAGAGCAGTACGAGACGACGCCGGAGACCGTGGAGCTGGCCTATCTGCCCGTCGTGTCGGACGCCACGGAGGCGCTCCGCGCCCGCATGCGTGCCACGCCGGCGGGACGGCTGCAGCACGCCGTCCTGCTGAGCGCCGGGGGTCTGCTGGCCCTGGTCCTCGTCGGCAGCGTCATCGGGCCGAAGGGGCCGACCGTGAGTGGTACGGGGCTCTGGGCGTTCGGGCTGGTGCTGATCGCCGGCCTGTACCTGATGGTTCCCGCCCTCCAGGGGCGGCAGGTGCACCGGATGATCGGCCCGCAAGGGGAGTTCCGGGCCTTCGTCGACGGCGCGGGGATACGCGTGGTGTCGCGGGACAGCGAGACGACGTACCGGTGGACGATGCTCACCCGGTACGCCGAGACACGCGACCTGTTCGTCGCGCTGACCGCCGACAGGTACGGCATCGCCATGGTCGTCCTGCCCAAGCGCGGGGCGGCGGACCCGGGAGAGGTCGACCGGCTGCGGGCTGCGCTCGACCGGTACAGCAACCGGGTCTGACCCGGCGAACTCCGCCCGCACGGAAGCGGATGGGGCCCGCACCGGATCGCTCCGGTGCGGGCCCCATCCGTATGTTCTGAAGGCCTACTTGGCCGCGCACTCCGCGCACGTCCCGAAGATCTCGACCGTGTGCGCCACGTTCACGTAGCCGTGCTGGGAGGCGATCGTCTCCGCCCACTGCTCCACCGCCGGGCCCTCCACCTCGACCGCCTTGCCGCAGACGCGGCAGACGAGGTGGTGGTGGTGGTCGCCCGTCGAGCAGCGGCGGTAGACCGTCTCGCCCTCGCTGGTGCGCAGCGCGTCGACCTCGCCCGCGTCCGCGAGGGACTGGAGCGTGCGGTACACCGTCGTGAGGCCGACGGAGTCGCCGCGGTGCTTGAGCATGTCGTGCAGCTCCTGGGCACTGCGGAACTCGTCCACCTCGTTCAGTGCCGCCGCCACCGCGGCCCGCTGCTTGGTCGAGCGGCCGCGTACGGGGGGTCCTGCCGTCGCCACAGGGGCCTCCTAGTGATGTCGTCGCCCCCGCCATTCTGCCAGGCTGCTAGACCCTGGCGTCGTCCGTGGGTCGCCGCGTGGACGGAACGGCCATGTCGCACTCCGCCGAGGACGGGGACGAGGAGGAGGCCGCGGCCTCCGCCGCCCGGGCGCGGCGCCTGGCCAGGGGCGCGGCGAGCGCCGTCAGGACGATGAAGACGGCGATCGCCAGCAGCACGATGAGCGAGCCCGGCGGCAGGTCCTGGTAGTACGTGGTGACGGTGCCCGTCAGTGTGACGCCGGTGCCGATGACGATCGCGAGGACGAACGTCGTACGGAAGGAGCGGGACAGCTGATGGGCCGCCGCGACCGGGACCACCATCAGCGCGCTGACGAGGAGCAGGCCGACGACCCGCATCGCGACCGTGACGGTCACGGCCGCCGTGATCGCGACGAGCAGGTTGAGGGCCCGCACCGGCAGGCCGGTGACGCGGGCGAACTCCTCGTCCTGGCTGACGGCGAAGAGCTGGCGGCGCAGGCCGATGGTGACGAGGACGACGAAGGCGGCGAGCACGGCGATCGCGGTGACGTCCTCGGACGACACCGTGGACAGGGATCCGAAGAGGTACGAGAGCAGGTTGGCGTTGGAGCCGCCGCCGACCTGGATCAGCATGACGCCGCCCGCCATGCCTCCGTAGAAGAGCAGTGCGAGCGCGAGATCGCCGCGGGTGCGTCCGTACGTCCGGATCAGCTCCATGAGCACGGCGCCGGCGACGGCGACGAGGGTGGCCATCCACACCGGGCTGCTGTTCAGCAGGAAGCCGAGGCCGACACCGGTCATGGCGACATGGCCGATGCCGTCGCCCATCAGGGCCTGGCGGCGCTGGACGAGGAAGATACCGACGGCGGGCGCGGTGATGCCGACGAGGACGGCCGCGAGGAGCGCCCGCTGCATGAAGGCGGGTTCGAGGAATTCCATGATCAGGTCAGCTTCCTCAGGTCAGCAGACCCGTGCGGAGCGGCTCACCGGCCGCGTGCGGATGGACGTGGTCGTGGCCGGGCAGCGCATGCTGACCGACGGCCTGCGGCGGCGGGCCGTCGTGCACGACGCAGCCGTCACGGAGGACCACGGCCCGGTCGATCAGCGGCTCCAGGGGGCCCAGCTCGTGCAGGACGAGCAGGACGCTGGTGCCGCCCGCGACCTGCTCGCGCAGGGTGGCGGCGAGGATCTCCTGGCTGGCGAGGTCGACGCCGGCCATCGGCTCGTCCATGATCAGCAGCTCGGGCTCGGAGGCGAGCGCGCGGGCGATCAGGACGCGCTGGTGCTGGCCGCCGGAGAGGGCGCTCACCGAGTCCTTGGCGCGGTCGGCGAGGCCGACGAGCTCGATGGCGCGGTCGACGGCGGCCCGGTCGGCCCTGGTCAGCGGGCCGAACCTGCGGCGGGAGAGCCGGCCGGAGGAGACGACCTCGCGGATCGTGGCGGGGACGCCGGAGGCGGCGGTGGTGCGCTGCGGTACGTAACCGACGCGGGCCCACTCGCGGAACCGCTTCTGCTCGGTGCCGAAGAGCGAGATCGCGCCGCCGGTCAGCGGCACCTGGCCGATGACCGCGCGGACGGCGGTGGACTTTCCGGAGCCGTTGGCGCCGAGCAGCGCGACGACCTCGCCGGGGTTCACGGCGAGGTCGATGCCGCGCAGGACGGGGCGCGAGCCGAGGGTCGCCGTGGCTCCGCGGACGGATATGACGGGCGCGGTCACGGGTGCCTCCTGCTGTGCGTGGGTCACTTCGCGCCGAGGGCCTTCTTCAGCGCGGCGAGGTTGGACTGCATGACCTCGATGTAGTCATCGCCCTTGGACGCGTCCGTGATTCCCTCCAGCGGGTCCAGGACGTCGGTCTTGAGGCCGGTGTCCTTCGCGAGGGTCTTCGCGGTCCTGTCGCTGGCGAGGGTCTCGAAGAAGACGGTGGAGACCTTCTCCTGCTTCGCGATGGACTGGAGCTCCTGGACGCGGGCGGGGCTCGGCTCGGACTCGGGGTCGAGGCCGGTGATGCCCTCCTGGTCGAGGCCGTAGCGCTCGGCGAGGTAGCCGAAGGCGGAGTGCGTGGTGATGAAGGTCTTGGTGGTGGTGTTCTTCAGACCTGTCGCGAACGCCGTGTCCAGATCACCGAGCTTCTTCACCAGGGCGTCGGTGTTCTTCTTGTAGTCGGCGGCGTGGTCCGGGTCGGCCTTCTCCAGGGAGGCGCCGACACCCTTGGCGACCTCGGCGTACTTCACCGGGTCGAGCCAGATGTGCGGGTCGGCACCGGTCTCGGACTCGTGGCCGTGGTCGTGGCCCTCTTCCTCGTGGCCGTGCTCCTCGGCGCCGTGGTCGTGGCCGCCCTCGGTGCCGTGCGCTTCGAGCTTCGTGAGGGTGGTGGCGTCGACGGTGTGCTCGACGCCCGCCTGCTTGATCGCGTCGTCGACGGCGGGCTGGACGCCCTTGAGATAGAGGATGTAGTCCGCGTCGCCGAGCGAGCCGATCTGCCTCGGCTTGAGCTCCAGGTCGTGCGGCTCGACGCCGGGCGCGGTGAGCGTCTCGACGGAGACGTGCTCGCCGCCTATCTGCTCGGCCAGGTACTGCATGGGATAGAACGACGCCACCACGCTGAGCCTGCCCTCGCCCTTGTCGGCGGCGTCGGACGTTCCGGAGCAAGCGGACAGGGTCACGAGCCCGAGGGCGACGGCTCCGGCGACGGCGGTGGAGGGTATGAGGCGACGTACGTTCATGACACTCATTTTCAACAAAGTTGGAAACGGTTGTCAATTGCCCTTCCTGTGTTCCCGGCCACGCGCCGCCGGGCGCGTCCGCCTGCGCGCGGAGGCCGGGCCGATTTGATACCGGGGGTGCGGGCGCCGGTAATCTGAAGCATTCGCACTTCGTCGTCGTAATGAAGAGAGCACCGTGGCCGCCGACAAGATCGACACCATCGTCAGCCTGAGCAAGCGCCGTGGCTTCGTCTACCCGTGCAGTGAGATCTACGGCGGCCAGAAGGCCGCCTGGGACTACGGACCGCTGGGTGTCGAACTCAAGGAGAACATCAAGCGTCAGTGGTGGCGTTACATGGTCACCGCGCGCGAGGACGTCGTCGGCATCGACTCGTCGGTGATCCTGGCCACCGAGGTCTGGGAGGCCTCGGGTCACGTCGCCACCTTCACCGACCCACTGACCGAGTGCACCTCCTGTCACAAGCGCTACCGCGCCGACCACCTGGAGGAGGCGTACGAGGAGAAGCACGGCCGTCTCCCCGAGAACGGCCTCACCGACCTGAACTGCCCCAACTGTGGCAACAAGGGCACCTTCACCGAGCCCAAGCAGTTCTCCGGTCTGCTCTCCACGCACCTCGGCCCCACCCAGGACTCCGGCTCGGTCGCCTACCTGCGCCCCGAGACCGCGCAGGGCATCTTCACCAACTTCGGCCAGGTCCTGCAGACCTCGCGCAAGAAGCCCCCGTTCGGCATCGCGCAGATGGGCAAGTCCTTCCGGAACGAGATCACTCCGGGCAACTTCATCTTCCGCACCCGCGAGTTCGAGCAGATGGAGATGGAGTTCTTCGTCAAGCCGGGAGAGGACGAGCAGTGGCACGAGTACTGGATGGAGCAGCGCTGGAACTGGTACACGGGCCTGGGTCTCCGTGAGGAGAACATGCGCTGGTTCGAGCACCCGAAGGAGAAGCTCTCCCACTACTCGAAGCGCACCGCCGACATCGAGTACCGCTTCCAGTTCGGCGGCAGCGAGTGGGGCGAGCTCGAGGGTGTCGCCAACCGCACCGACTACGACCTGAAGGCGCACTCCAAGGCCTCCGGCAACGACCTGCTCTACTTCGACCAGGAGACGCAGGAGCGCTGGACCCCGTACGTCATCGAGCCCGCCGCCGGCGTCGGCCGCACCATGCTGGCCTTCCTGCTCGACGCGTACAACGAGGACGAGGCCCCGAACGCCAAGGGCGTCATGGAGAAGCGCACCGTGATGCGCCTCGACCCGCGCATCGCGCCGGTCAAGGTCGCCGTCCTGCCGCTCTCCCGCAACCCGCAGCTGTCGCCGAAGGCCAAGGGTCTCGCCGCCGACCTGCGGCAGAACTGGAACATCGAGTTCGACGACGCGGGCGCCATCGGCCGCCGCTACCGCCGCCAGGACGAGATCGGTACGCCGTTCTGCGTCACCGTCGACTTCGACACCCTGGACGACAACGCGGTGACCGTGCGCGAGCGCGACACCATGAAGCAGGAGCGCGTCTCCCTCGACCAGATCCAGGGCTACCTGGGCAGCCGCCTGCTCGGCTGCTGAGCCCGCTCGCTTCCACGGGAAAGCCCCCGGTTCAGTTGTAGGTTAAGGGGGGGTTGCCGTGTGTTGGTTGTGTGGAACGGGGGGAGTAAGCGCAGCATCAGAG
This sequence comes from Streptomyces sp. NPDC059567, assembly GCF_042735655.1. Classification (NCBI taxonomy): domain Bacteria; kingdom Bacillati; phylum Actinomycetota; class Actinomycetes; order Kitasatosporales; family Streptomycetaceae; genus Streptomyces; species Streptomyces sp. NPDC059567. The sequence goes on from NZ_JBHWBS010000023.1 coordinate 49,302, forward strand.
CCACGAA
>NZ_JBHWBS010000023.1:49318-64947 GCF_042735655.1 Streptomyces sp. NPDC059567
TCCCGGCGCACCCCCCTCATCTGCTTCTGCCCCCCCTCGATACCACGGAAAACCCCCCGTTACCTATAACGCAACCGGGGGCTTTCCCGTGTGATCGAGGTGTCCTACGGGCGCAGTCCGCGCAGCAGCAGCTCCACGACCGCCTCGAACTCCGCTTCGATGGTGGGGCGCCGCCACTCCGCGGCATAGGCCGGGTCGTGGAAGTGGGCCGTCGCCATGAACAGCGCGCGGGCCGCGGCGCCGGGATCGGCGGCGGTGAACTCGCCGTCGCGGACGCCCTCTTCGACGATCGCGCGAACCTGGTCGACCAGCGCCTCGATGTGGTGGTCGACCACACCGCTGGCCTCGTCGATCAGCACCCCGTACGTCGCGAACAGCTCGGGGTCGTCGCCCGCCTTGTGCCGCTTGGCCTCGAAGAGGCCGGAGAACCAGGCGCGGAGCTTCTCCGCGGCCGGCCGGTCCGACGCCGCGATCAGCTCCGCGAGCGCGACCTCGGCGCGGGAGAGCCACCGCTCGGTGACCGCCTCGCGCAGCGCCGCCTTCGTGCGGAAGTGGCGGTAGACGCTGCCGTGGCTGACGCCGAGCACCCGGGCCACGTCCACGACCGTCGCCTTCGCCGGGCCGTAGCGCCGCAGGACCTCCTCGGTGGCTTCGAGGATGCGCTCGGCGGTCAGGGTCTCGGTGGCGGCCATGGAATGACAGTACCTGTCAGCCCGGACCGCTCAGTGCTCGCTGTCCAGGTGGGCCATCTGCGCCTGCGGGTAGCGCTCGCCGGCCGCCGCGCCGACGGGAACGGCCGCCTCGATCGCCGCGAGGTCGGCGGCGTCGAGCGTCACGTCCAGGGCGCCGAGGGCCTCCGCGAGCCGGTCCCGGCGGCGGGCGCCGATCAGCGGCACGATGTCGGCGCCGTGCCGGGGCCCCTGGGCCAGGACCCAGGCGATCGCGGTCTGCGCGACCGTCACGCCCTTGGCCTCGGCGAGGGCGCGCAGCCGGTCCACCAGGTCCAGGTTCCGGTGGAGGTTGTCGCCCTGGAAGCGGGGGGACATCCCGCGGAAGTCGCCCGGGGCGAGCTCGCGGTCACGGGTGAAGTGGCCGCTGATCAGGCCGCGCGACAGCACTCCGTACGCCGTGATGCCGATGCCCAGCTCGCGGGCGGTGGGCAGGATCTTCTCCTCGATGCCGCGGGAGATCAGGGAGTACTCGATCTGGAGGTCGGCGATCGGGGCGACGGCGGCCGCCCGGCGCAGGGTGTCCGCGCCGACCTCGGAGAGGCCGATGTGCCGGACGTGCCCGGCCTCGACCAGCTCGGCGATCGCGCCGACGGTCTCCTCGATCGGTACGTCGGGGTCCACCCGGGCGATCCGGTAGATGTCGATGTGGTCGGTGCCGAGACGCTGGAGGGAGTACGCCGCGAAGTTCTTCACCGCGGCGGGGCGGCCGTCGTACCCGGTGAAGCCGCCCTCGACCGTGCGCAGGGCGCCGAACTTCACGCTGGTCAGGGCCTTCTCGCGGGCGGCTGCGGGGGCCGTGCGCAGGGCCTCGTTGATCAGCAGCTCGTTGTGCCCCATCCCGTAGAAGTCGCCGGTGTCGAGCAGCGTGACCCCGGCGTCCAGGGCGGCGTGGACGGTCGCGATCGACTCGGCGCGGTCGCTCTCGCCGTACAGCGCGGACATGCCCATGCAGCCGAGGCCGAGTGCGGAGACCTGCGGGCCGGTGGTGCCGAGGGAGCGGGTGGGGAGGGTGCGGGTGGAGGTCATGAGGGTCTCCTCGGGAGGGAGTCGGAGCGTCGGGGGAGCGACGCAAGACAACTATGGCATGACGGCTGACAGATTTCAATGTTTGTCATTCACTCGCCAGGGTGGGAAATGGTGTGCCGAGGGGCGCGGAGGCAGGTAGCGTCTGCGGCATGTCTTCGTTCTTCCAGATCTACGAGTGAGAGCGAGGCGGGCCTCGACGCCCGCCCGCCGGACGATCCCCTCACCACTTCTCACCAATGGGAGAACCCCATGGCCAAGGGCCGGAACAACCTCCTCGGCGTCGGCGGACAGCGCAAGAAGCTGTCCCGCGGCGACCAGCAGGGCGCCGTGCAGAGCAGCAACGCCGACCGCAGGGCCGCGGTCGACCAGAAGCAGGAGCTGCTGAAGAAGATGCGCGAGCGCGCGATGGGCGGCGAAGGCGCCGACACGGCCGCCGAGACCACGGACGGCCAGGAGTAACCGCAGCCGGTACGACGACGTGGGGGGGGGGGGGCCGGCCCGGCGCGGGGCCCCCCGGCGGGGTGGCCGGCGGCGCGCGCCCCCCCGCCCCCCCCACCGGCAGCGCCGCGCCCCCGGCCCGCCCCCGCTCCCCCCCCCCCCGCCTCCTACCCTCCCTCTCGGGGGGGCCGCGCGCGGGGGGTACACGCCCCGCGCCCCCCCCCCCCCCACGTGCGTGTTCCCCTGGCTCGCGACCAGCTCGCGACCAGCTCGCGACTAGCGCACGACGCGCGGCAGGCGCAGGCTCAGCAGGATCGTCAGGACCACCGCCGCCAGCTGGACCAGGAGGGTCACGGTCAGCGCGGTGCCCATCGAGCCGGAGGCCGCGAGCGACAGGAACAGCGAGCCGAGCGTGGCCACGCCCAGGGCCAGGGCCGACTGCTGGGCGGTCACCATGACACCGCTGCCCACGCCCGCCCGGTCCGCCGGGACCTCGGAGAGGACGACCCGGAACAGGACCGGGAGCTGGAGGCCCTGTCCGAAGCCCGCGACGGCCATGCCCGGCAGGAGGCTCCAGGCCGACAGGTCCGGCCAGGAGCGCCAGGCCGTCAGGGCGAGCAGGCCGATCCCGAGGGCCTGAAGGAGGCCGCCCGCCGTGACGATCCGGGTGCCCCAGCGGCGTACCAGGCGCGGTCCCGCGAGCGAGGCCGCGAAGAAGGCCACCGCCATCGGGACCAGCGCCAGGCCCGAGACCACCGCGCCCATGCCGAGGCCCTGCTGGAGCGCGACCGCGATCACGAACATGAAGCCGCCGAAGCCGATCGAGAACGGCAGGACCAGGGCCAGGCCCCGGCGCAACGAGACGAGCCCCAGCAGGCTCGGCGGCACCAGCGGCGTACGACCCTGCCGGTCGGCCCGCAGCTCCACCCACCAGAAAGCCCCCGCGGCGAACGGGAAGATCCCGAGCGCGACCCAGGTCCACAGCGGCCAGCCGGACGCCCTCCCCTCTGTAAGAGGGGCCAGGAGCGTGAGCAGCGCGAGACCGAGGAGCAGGGTGCCCGGGACGTCCACCGGTGCCGGGCGCTCCGAGCGGGTCTCCGGGACGGTGCGGACGGCGAGGAGCAGCCCGGCCACCGCCACGGGCACGTTGACCAGGAAGATCGCCCGCCAGCCGCTGCCCGCGAGGTCGGCCGCGACGAGGATCCCGCCCAGGATCTGACCGGCGACCATGGCGAGCCCGGCGGTCGCTCCGTACAGGCTCAGCGCCTTCGCGCGCCGGGCACCCGTCGTCGAGGAGTGAATGGTCGCGAGGACCTGCGGGAGCATGAGCGCGGCCGAGGCACCCTGTGCCACGCGCGCCCCGACCAGGGTCCAGGCGTCCGGTGCGAGCCCGCACGCGAGCGAGGTCAGCCCGAAGGCCGCCATGCCCACGAGGAAGAGCCTGCGGCGGCCGAACAGGTCCCCGAGCCGCCCGCCGAGGACGAGCAGCACGGCGTAACTGAGTCCGTACCCGGCCACGACCAGCTCCAGCATGGCCGGGCCGGCCGCCAGGTCGTGGTCGATGGTCGGCAGGGCGACGTTGACGATGAAGAAGTCGATCAGCGGCAGCGCGGCGCCGAGGAGCACGGTGAACAGGCCGAGGGAGCCGAGGGCGGGCGTCGCGTGGTCGACGACGACGCCGGCCCCGCGGACGGGGGCGGTGGTGGAGGCGGTAGTACTCACGACATCGAAGATCCGCCTTTGCTCAGCCTGGTACCAGAGTCTCTTTATCCTGGTACAGGCAGTACCTGGCAATGGGCTGAGCGCCCCGGCACCCTGGGAGTATGACGACCATGGCGGTGGAGACGGCGACGAGCGGAACGACCATCGACGTCAGGCGGCACGAACTCGCCGCGTTCCTGCGCAGCCGCCGCGAGCGCATCACCCCCGAGCAGGTCGGTCTGCCCCGCGGCCGGCGGCGCCGTACCCCCGGGCTGCGCCGCGAGGAGGTCGCGCACCTCTCCGCCGTCGGCGTCACCTGGTACACCTGGCTGGAGCAGGCGCGGGACATCCATGTCTCGCCGCAGGTCCTCGACGCCCTCGCCCGGGCCCTGCTGCTCGACCCGACCGAGCGCACCCACCTCTTCGCCCTCGGCGGCGAGGCGGACCCGAACCCCGAGTCGCCCTGCCCGACCGTCACGCCCGCCCTGCGCGCGATGCTCGACCAGCTGGAGCCACTGCCCGCCTGCATCCAGAACAGCCGGTACGACATCCTCGCGTACAACCGCACGTACGGCAGGCTGCTCTGCGACCTCGACGCGCTGCCGCGCGAGGACCGCAACTGCATCTGGCTGGCCTTCACCAACGACGAATGGCGGGCCGCCGTCGCCGAGCTGCCGGACGTCACGCGCGCGATGGCGGGCAAGTTCCGGGCCTCGATGGCCGAGCACCTCGCCGAGCCCGCCTGGAAGGCGATGCTGCAGCGCCTGGAGGCGGCCTCGCCGGAGTTCCGGGAGATCTGGGCGCGCCACGAGGTGGTGGCCCAGGGCGGCCGCACCAAGATCATCCGCAATGCCCATGTCGGCCTCCTGCATCTGGAGCACACCAACCTGTGGCTCGGACCGACCTCCGGGCCGCGTCTGGTGACGTACGTCCCGGTGGACGAGGAGTCCCGGGCGGGCCTCGAACGCCTGCGTGACCTGGGTGGACGATCCGGTGGTCGCGCCGCGGAAAGTACGGCCGGCCAACAAACCCGCGGGGTGCGCGACAATGGCTGAATGACCGCGTTCTCTCCCCTCGCCATCGGGCCGCACATCGTGCAGCCGCCGGTGGTGCTCGCGCCGATGGCCGGCATCACCAACGCCCCGTTCCGCACCCTCTGCCGTGAGTACAGCGGCGGCAAGGGCCTGTTCGTGAGCGAGATGATCACGACGCGGGCGCTGGTCGAGCGCAACGAGAAGACGATGCAGCTCATCCGTTTCGACGAGAGCGAGAAGCCGCGGTCGATCCAGCTCTACGGCGTCGACCCCGTCACCGTCGGCAAGGCCGTGCGGATGATCGCGGACGAGGACCTGGCCGACCACATCGACCTGAACTTCGGCTGCCCGGTCCCCAAGGTCACCCGCAAGGGCGGCGGCTCGGCCCTGCCGTACAAGCGGCCGCTGCTGCGCGCGATCCTGAACGAGGCCGTGTCCAACGCGGGCGATCTGCCGGTCACGATGAAGATGCGCAAGGGCATCGACGACGACCACATCACCTTCCTGGACGCGGGCCGTATCGCGGTCGAGGAGGGCGTCACGGCGATCGCCCTGCACGGGCGGACGGCGGCGCAGCACTACGGCGGCACGGCGGACTGGGACGCGATCGCGCGGCTCAAGGAGCACGTGCCGGAGATCCCGGTGCTCGGCAACGGCGACATCTGGTCCGCGGACGACGCGCTGCGGATGATGCGCGAGACGGGCTGCGACGGCGTGGTCGTGGGGCGCGGCTGCCTGGGACGGCCGTGGCTCTTCGGCGATCTGGTGGCGGGCTTCGAGGGCACGGGTTCGTACGCCCAGCCGGGGCTGCGGGAGGTCGCGGACGCGATGGTGCGGCATGCGCGGCTGCTCGGCGAGTGGCTCGGGGACGAGTCGCGCGGTGTCATCGACTTCCGCAAGCACGTGGCCTGGTACCTGAAGGGCTTCTCGGTCGGTTCCGAGATGCGCAAGAAGCTGGCGATCACCTCGTCCCTGGACGAGCTGAGCGCTCAGTTGAGCGAGCTGGATCTGGACCAGCCGTGGCCGGTGGGCGCGGACGGCCCGCGGGGCCGTACGTCGGGCAACAACCGGGTGGTGCTGCCGGACGGCTGGCTGAAGGACCCGTACGACTGTGCGGGCATCAGCGAGGAGGCCGAGCTGGACACGTCCGGAGGGTGAAGTTCCGGCGATCCGGCGCCGTCCGGAGGGTGACCGCGGACGTCCGGATCGTGGGAAAAACGACGCTCGAACGGAGTGATTCGCGCCACCCTTGATAGGGGGCGTGCTCAGATGAGCGAATTACAAGGCGTTGCACTTCTGGAGGGGTGGCACTGGGTGCCACCCCTTCTACGTTCAAGAGTTGAACGCAGATGCTCGGGAAGTCGCTCATGTGAGCGCATTGGCCCTGCTTTGAGTCAAGTGGGCTTCGACGTTTGAAAGCGGAAGCTACTAGTCGGTTACTTTCGATGTGCTGGCGGACGGGTGGTTAAGACCACGTGACCGGTAGGCGTACCTCCCCAGGAGCCTTCGATCTGGGTATGTTCCTCGCCGTCAGGGCAGCCACCGAGTCCTCGAGGAGTCGAGACACGTGTCGGAAAACAAAGATCAGAAGTTCGTGTACGACTTCACCGAGGGCAACAGGGACCTGAAGGACCTGCTCGGTGGCAAGGGTGCGAACCTCGCCGAGATGACCAACCTCGGCCTCCCGGTTCCCCCCGGCTTCACGATCACCACCGAGGCGTGCAAGGTCTACCTCGACAGCGGCTCCGAGCCGGTCGAGCTCCGTGACGAGGTCAGCGCGCACCTCGACACCCTCGAGCAGCAGATGGGCAAGAAGCTCGGCCAGGCCGACGACCCGCTGCTCGTCTCCGTCCGCTCCGGCGCCAAGTTCTCCATGCCCGGCATGATGGACACGGTCCTGAACATCGGCCTCTCCGACAAGTCCGTCGAGGGCCTCACCGCCCAGGCCGGCGACGAGCGCTTCGCCTGGGACTCGTACCGCCGCCTCATCCAGATGTTCGGCAAGACCGTCCTCGGCGTCGACGGCGAGCTCTTCGAGGAGGCCCTCGACGAGGCCAAGACCGCCAAGAAGGTCACCGTCGACACCGACCTCGACGCCGGCGACCTGAAGAAGCTGGTCAAGCACTTCAAGAAGATCGTGAAGGCCGAGGCCGGCCGCGACTTCCCGCAGGACCCGCGCGAGCAGATGGACCTCGCCATCGAGGCGGTCTTCAACTCCTGGAACACCGACCGCGCGAAGCTGTACCGCCGCCAGGAGCGCATCCCCGGCGACCTCGGCACCGCGGTCAACATCTGCTCCATGGTCTTCGGCAACCTCGGCCCCGACTCCGGCACCGGTGTCGCCTTCACCCGCGACCCCGCCTCCGGCCACCAGGGCGTCTACGGCGACTACCTGCAGAACGCGCAGGGCGAGGACGTCGTCGCCGGTATCCGCAACACCGTGCCGCTGGCCGAGCTGGAGTCGATCGACAAGACGTCGTACGACCAGCTGATGCAGATCATGGAGACGCTGGAGACCCACTACAAGGATCTCTGCGACATCGAGTTCACCATCGAGCGCGGCCAGCTGTGGATGCTGCAGACCCGCGTCGGCAAGCGCACCGCCGGTGCCGCCTTCCGGATCGCCACCCAGCTCGTGGACCAGGGCCTGATCGACGAGGCCGAGGCGCTGCAGCGCGTCAACGGCGCGCAGCTCGCGCAGCTGATGTTCCCCAAGTTCGACGAGGACGCCAAGGTCGAGCAGGTCGGCCGCGGTATCGCCGCCTCCCCGGGCGCGGCCGTCGGCAAGGCCGTCTTCGACTCGTACACGGCCGTCAAGTGGTCGCGCTCCGGCGAGAAGGTCATCCTGATCCGCCGTGAGACCAACCCGGACGACCTGGACGGCATGATCGCCGCCGAGGGCATCCTGACCTCGCGCGGCGGCAAGACCTCGCACGCCGCCGTCGTCGCCCGCGGCATGGGCAAGACCTGTGTCTGCGGCGCCGAGGAGCTCGAGGTCGACACCAAGCGCCGCCGGATGACGACGGCCTCCGGTGTGGTCGTCGAGGAGGGCGACGTCGTCTCCATCGACGGCTCCACCGGCAAGGTCTACCTCGGTGAGGTACCCGTCGTACCGTCCCCGGTCGTCGAGTACTTCGAGGGCCGGATGCACGCCGGCGCCGACGACGCCGACGAGCTGGTCCAGGCCGTCCACCGGATCATGGCCTACGCGGACCGCGTCCGCCGGCTGCGCGTCCGCGCCAACGCCGACAACGCAGAGGACGCGCTCCGCGCCCGCCGCTTCGGTGCCCAGGGCATCGGCCTGTGCCGCACCGAGCACATGTTCCTCGGCGAGCGTCGCGAGATGGTCGAGAAGCTGATCCTCGCGGACACCGACGAGGAGCGTACGGAGGCCCTGGAGGCCCTGCTCCCGCAGCAGAAGCAGGACTTCGTCGAGCTCTTCGAGGCCATGGACGGCCTGCCCGTCACGGTCCGTCTGCTCGACCCGCCGCTGCACGAGTTCCTGCCTGACATCACCGAGCTGTCGGTGCGCGTCGCCCTCGCCGAGGCCCGCAAGGACCCGAACGAGAACGACCTGCGCCTGCTCCAGGCCGTGCACCGGCTGCACGAGCAGAACCCGATGCTGGGTCTGCGCGGCGTCCGGCTCGGCCTGGTCATCCCCGGCCTGTTCACCATGCAGGTCCGGGCGATCGCCGAGGCCGCGGCCCAGCGCATCGACGCCAAGGGCGACCCGCGCGCCGAGATCATGATCCCGCTCGTCGGCACCGTCCAGGAGCTGGAGATCGTCCGCGACGAGGCCGAGCAGGTCATCGCCGAGGTGCAGGCCAAGACCGGCGTCGAGCTGAAGCTCGCGCTCGGCACCATGATCGAGCTGCCGCGCGCCGCCGTGACCGCCGGTCAGATCGCCGAGGCCGCCGAGTTCTTCTCCTTCGGCACCAACGACCTCACCCAGACGGTGTGGGGCTTCTCCCGGGACGACGTGGAGGCCAGCTTCTTCACCGCGTACCTGGAGAAGGGCATCTTCGGAGTCTCGCCGTTCGAGACCATCGACAAGGACGGCGTCGGCGCGCTGGTCCGCAGCGCCGTCGAGTCCGGCCGCGCCACCCGCCCCGACATCAAGCTCGGCGTCTGCGGCGAGCACGGCGGCGACCCGGAGTCGGTGCACTTCTTCCACGAGGTCGGTCTCGACTACGTCTCCTGCTCGCCGTTCCGGATCCCGGTGGCGCGTCTGGAGGCCGGTCGCGCGGCCGCCGAGTCGAAGGGCTCGGACAGCCGCTGACCCCATCAAGGGGCGCCCACTGACCGGGCGTTCAGTAGCAAAGACCACCGGAACCGCCGCTCGTCCCCGACCCTCAAACCGATGGGCGGCGGTTCCGGTCAGCAAGAGAGACGGGCGGACACCTTGTGCGGAGGTGTCCGCCCCGTCGTATTTCGTCCGCCCCGGGGCCGCCCCGGGATGTTCGGCAAATGTGAGTTCATGTTCAATCGAGGCCGGTTGAATTATTGGCCGTTGAACTTTCCGCTTTGAACTTTCCTCGATTGGTCCCGCAAAGAACGGGACGGGCGCGGCCTCCGGATCCCCACCCGGTGACCGCGCCCATTACCCATGTCGGGCAGGTGAGCCGCAACCCTCGCCGACCGCCGCCGGACGCGTGAAGCCCCCCACGGTCTTCGCCACGCCACCTCGGTCCTGAAGGTTTCCTGCCCGACCCGCACAGCTTTTCGGTTCACCCCCGTTCGCCGCGATGCTTTTCAAGTGTGGCTGAAACACCCTGGTAACGTCCTGTGATGGCGTGCATACTCTTCGACGGGGGTGGTTGCGAGTGCACAGGTGGGGGTTCAATGCTGCGGATTCATTTCACCGCAAACGACTTGGCCGGCGTCCGGATGGCTGCCCGGCCCGACGTTCTGTGGGAAACGATTCTCAGTTTTCACCGTTTAAGGGACCGGCGCGGGTCGGTCGTCTACGGAGAATGGCGCTCTGACACCCGCACGCGCCTCAACGGGGAGACACGGCTCCTCGCGGCCCTCGTTCCCAGCCGCGGTTACTTCCCCGACTTCCTGACCCCGTCCCAGGGCGTGCATGGCCTCGACGAGGGCCTCCAGGCGATCCACGCGACCCCGCAGGCCCGGCTCCGGCGCGAGCTGTCCCTGCTGGGCGTCGACCGGGCCGGCGGGCGGACCGTGCCCCACTCGCTGCGCGCCCTCGCCGAGGGCGGTGCCGAACCGTTCAGCCGGCTCATCGGGGCGCTGCGCAGCTACCACCGGGCGGCGATCGCGCCGTACTGGCCCCACATCCGTGCCCGGGTCGAGGCCGACCGGGCGGTGCGCGGCCGGGCCCTGCTCGACGGCGGCGCGGACGAACTCCTCGCCTCGCTGCCGCCGATGCTCCGCTGGCGCGCGCCCGTCCTGGAGGCGGACTATCCCGTCGAGCGCGATCTGTACCTCGACGGCAGGGGCCTGCTGCTCCAGCCCTCGTACTTCTGCCGTGGCACGCCGGTCGTCCTGCGCGACCCGTCGCTGCCGCCGGTGCTCGTCTATCCGACGACCCACTGCGAGGCGCCGACCGTGCGGGAGCCGGGCGGCTCCTCCCTGGCCAAGCTGGTCGGCAACACCCGCTCCGCGGTCCTGCACGCCATCGGGGACGGGGGGACCACCAGCGAACTGGCCCGCAGGGCAGGGGTGTCGCTCGCCTCCGCCAGCCAGCACGCGGGCGTGCTGCGCGAGGCCGGTCTCGTGGCCACCCTGCGGCACGGCAACGCGGTCCTGCACACGCTCACGCCCTTGGGCGCCGCCCTGCTCGGCGGCGCCCAAAGAGTCGCGGGTCCCTCACGGGCCCCCGCCGAACGTGTCTACGCGCGGAACGGACCCGTCACCTCGTAGGTGATGCCGCCCGAGGAGCTGCCGCTCGTGCCGCGCTGGCTGGAGAAGTAGAGCCGGCTGCCGTCGGGGGAGAAGGCCGGTCCGGTGATCTCGGAGCCGGACTGGCCGCTGATCCGCAGGAACGGGGCGACGACGTCGTCCGGGGTGATGATGCAGATCTCCATGTTGCCCCCGTCCTCGGCGATGAACAGGTCGCCGGAGGAGGACCCGGTGACGTTGTCCACGCCGGTCAGCGGGGCGCCGCCGCCTACCACGAGCGAGTCGTCGTAGGCCAGCTCGTAGGTGTTGTTGGCCAGGTTGAGCTGCCAGAGGCGGTTGTCGCCCTTGGTGGTGAACCAGACGGTGTCGTTGGCGTAGTGGCAGCCCTCGCCGCCGTTGAACTTCTTCGAGCCGGACACCTGGCTGCGCGTGGCCGTCGGGGAGCCGTCCGGGTCCGGGACGTTCTGCCAGGTGAAGGAGCCGGAGGTGCCGCTTCCGGCCACCAGCACCTGGAGCGTGCCGGAGGAGAGGTTGCCCCAGGTGGTCGGGATGAAGCGGTAGAAGCAGCCGCTGGTCTCGTCCTCGGTCAGGTAGATCACCTGGCGGACGGGGTCGGCGGCGGCGGCCTCGTGCTTGAAGCGGCCCATCGCGTCACGGCGTACCGCCGCGTTCACGCCGTACGGGTCGGCCTCGTAGACGTAGCCGAGGCTGACCTCCTCACAGGAGAGCCAGGTGTTCCACGGGGTCTTGCCACCCGCGCAGTTCTGCCGGGTGTTGGACAGGATGCGGTACGCGCCGGTGATGGCACCGGTCGAGCCGAACTTGACCGCGCTCGCGCCGCCGCTCGGGTTGATCTCCGAGTTGGAGACGTAGATCCAGCCCGATCCGTTGGCGTAGCAGGCGCCGCCGTCGGGGGCGTTGTGCCAGGTGTACGAGGTGCCGGAGACCGTCTGACCCGACCGGGCGATGACCCGGCTGCTGAATCCGCTCGGCAGCAGGATGCCGTTGGCGTCGGCCGCGCCGAGGGCCCCGTAGGGGCCGGCGCCGGGCTGGGCGGGCGCCGCGTAGGCGGCCCCGCGCATCAGGGTGCCGCCGAAGGCGGCGGCCGAGGTGCCGATGACCGCTCCGCGCAGGAAACTGCGTCGCTCCACGTCTCACTCCAGAGTGGGTGGTGGTGACCGCCCCGCCGCACCGGTCGGCGGCGGGGTCGCGCGCTTTGGGAACCTAGGAGTACGGAGTTGGTACGGAGTTGACGGTGCAGCAACGGCCGATGAAGGGGAAGCGTCGGTCCGTATGTCCGTGCGGTCCGCGAAGGTCGCCGCATCCGCCGTCGCCACGGCCGGGGGCTCTCAGGCGAGGGACCCCGGGTCCTCCAGCAGCGTCTTGAGCTCGGCGAACCGCTCCCGCCAGAACTCCTTGTAGGCCGCCACCGCGTCCGCGTCCGGGAGCTTGGTGTGACCGAGCCCGATCCGGGTCTTCGCATCGCCCGACGGCGTCAGATAGACCTCGATCCGGCTCGTCGCGCCGTCCCAGTCGGCGGTGAGGGACTTGCCCGGCCGGTGGGTGCGGACCTCCAGCTCGCCGTCCGGGAGCCAGCGGCGGCGCAGCTCCTCGTCGGCGAAGGCGGCCGTGCAGCGGTCGGCCGGGGCGTTCACCGTCTTGCTCGCGCTGACCTGCCAGCCGCCCGTGGAGGACTGGCCGACCTCGCGCAGCCCGCGCTCCTGCTCGTAGCCGACGGTGATCGACTGGGCGTGCCAGCCGCTCACCCCCTCGGCCTCCACCAGATGGCGGGCGATCTCGGTGTGTCCGCGCTCGGTCGCGCCCCAGGCGTCGAGGAGGGCGAACCAGTCGGCCCATCCCTTGCCGGTCGCCCCGGCGAGGGCCTCGTCGGAGAGCTTCTCGGTGATCTTCTTGGCTGCGGGGCTCACGCTTCGACGCTAGCGTGGGCCGGGAGGGGCCGCCTCCGAAGCCCCTGGACGGCTCTCGGAAGATCTTCGAAAAAGATCGCCGCGTGGCGATGAGTTCCGCTCGGCCCCGCTGTCTTAACTCTCGAAAGCGACGCCACGGAGCGCCGGTACGGCGAACGGCGCGGACGAACCACAGGAGAGAGTGACCCACCATGACGCAGATGATCTTCGTGAACCTGCCCGTGAAGGACCTTGAGGCCACGAAGGCCTTCTGGACCAAGCTCGGCTACTCCTTCAACCCGCAGTTCAGCGACGAGAACACCGGGTGTCTGGTCATCAGCGACACCATCTTCGCGATGCTGCTGACCGAGCCCAAGTTCAAGGAGTTCACCGCGCCCGGCAAGGAGGTCTCCGACGCGACGAAGACGACCGAGGTGCTGATCACGTTGAGCGCCGAGAGCCGCGAGGCCGTCGACGAGCTGGCCGACGGGGCCCTCGCCGCCGGCGGATCGGCGGCGAAGGAGCCGCTGGACCACGGCTTCATGTACGGGCGGTCCTTCGCGGACCCGGACGGCCACCACTGGGAGGTCTTCTGGATGGACCCGGCGGCCGTCCAGGGCTGATGCCCCGCGGGTGTCAGGCCGAGACGCCGCCGTCGATGACCAGGTCGGTGCCGACGACCGAACCGGCGTCCTCCGAGGCGAGGTACAGCACCGCTGCCGCCACCTCGGATGCCGCCGAGATGCGGCCGAGCGGCGACTCGTCCTTCATCCGCACCTCCCGCTCGGCCTCGGTCTCACCGGGCCGCAGCGACATGGTCGACTCCGCGGCACCCGGGCTGACGGCGTTGATCCGGACGCCGTCGGCGATGTGGTCACGGGCGGCGGCGCGGGTGAGCGCGGAGACCGCCGCCTTGGAGACCTGGTAGCCGAAGACGCCCGGGATGCGGACGTGCGGGCCGAGGTTGGACGAGATGTTGACGATGGCGCCGCCGCCGTGGGCGCGCATATGGGCCACCTCGGCCTGGAGCGAGTGCAGGACGCCGGTGACGTTGGTGTCGAGCAGCGCCTGCCAGTCCTCCAGCGGGAAGTCGGCGGCCGAGGCGCCGCCCCGGAAGATGCCGGCGTTGTTCACCGCGACGTCGAGAGCGCCGAAGAGTTCGACCGTCCGGTGGACGAGGTGACGGACGTCCTCGGCCCGGGCCACATCGGCGGTGACGGCGGCCGCGGTGCCGCCGGCGGCCTCGATCAGGGACACGGTCTCGTCGAGGGGCGCCGCGTTGCGGCCCGAGACGACGACCTTCGCGCCCTCGGCGGCGAAGGCGAGCGCGATGGCCCGGCCGAGCCCGGTGCCGGCGCCGGTGACGAGGACGGTCTTGTGCGTGAAGCGTGTGGACATGGCTGTGCCAACTCCTTGTGAGAGAAACGAACTTCGTTATGTGGTGCGCGTGGTCAGGGCGGCCACGGCGGCCAGGGCGGCGAAGCCGACGGCCGTCGCGGCGAGCGACGAGGCGTCGCTCCCGAGGGTGAGCAGGACGGCGAAGAGGACGGTCGGGCCGAGCTCCATCGCCGTGTTGAGGACGCCGCCCGCGAGCCCCGCGCGGTGCGGCGGTACGCCGTCGGTGGCCAGGACCGCGGCCCCCGCGAACGAGGCGGCGGCGCCGGCCGGGAGCAGGAGCAGGCCGGGCAGCAGGCCGTAGACGTACGGGACGGTGGGGTCGAGCCCCGTCGCCGCGAGGAGCCCGAGCCCGCAGGCTCCCGTCGCGAGTCCGGCGGCGGTGACCCGGCCGGGGCCGTACCGCCCGATCAGCGGACCCGTGAGCCGTCCCGTGACGAGCAGGGCGGCGGCGAAGGGGACGAAGGCGGCCGAGGTGAGCAGCGCGGAGTGGCCGCGCTCCTGCTGGAGACCGAGCGAGAGCAGGACGAAGACGGTGGCCGTGCCCGCCGCGGTGAGCGCGATCGCGGCGAGGCCGATGCCGCGGCGGCGGTCGCGCAGGAAGTCCGGCGGCAGCAGCGGGTCCCGGGCCCGCCGCTCGACGGCCACGAAGGCGGCGAGGAGAACGAGTCCGGTGAGCAGCGGGGCCAGGACGGCCGCCGAGCTCCAGGGGTGGGCGTCGGTGCGGACGAGCCCGTAACTGCCCAGCGTGATACCGGCGGTGGCGAGCAGCGCACCGGGCAGGTCGAGCGTACGGCCGGGGCCGGGAGGGGTGCGGGGGAGGAGCCGGGGCCCGAGGGCGAGGGCGAGGACGGTCACGAGGACCGGCACCGCGAAGGCCCAACGCCAGTCGGTCAGGGCGGAGACGACTCCGGAGAGCAGATTGCCCGCGGTCGCGCCGAGGACGGAGAGGCCGCCCCAGGTCGCCATCGCCCGGCCATAGGCGGCGGGTTCGGGGAACAGCGCGCGCAGCACCGCCATCCCGGCGGGCGCGACGAGGGCCGCGCCGACGCCCTGCGCGAAGCGGGCCGCGAGGAGCGCCTCGTAGCCGGGGGCGAACGGGGCGAGGGCGGAGGCGACGCCGAACACGGCGAGGCCGAGGGGGAGGGCGCGGCTGCCGCCGTACCGGTCGGTGAGCCGTCCCCCGAAGAGCAGCAGCCCGGCGAAGCTCAGCCCGTAGGCGGCGCTGAGCAGGATCAACTCGGCGCGGTCCAGGGTGAATTCGGTGCCGATACGGGGTAGGGGCACGGCGATCGACGCGAGCGTGAAGATGAGCGTCACCTGCACGGACTCGAGCAGGGCGAAGCCCGTGGACGGAGCGGCCCTCCCGGGCGGCCCGGCGCCCCCGCCGGGCCGCCCGGCGCGGGGCGGTGGCCCCCCGGGGGGGTGTGGCCCCCCCGCTACCGGTGTGTGTGGGCCCCCCCCCCCCCCCCCCCCGGGGGGGGGGGGGGGGCCGCCCGGGCTCGGGGACCCCCCCGACCCCCCCCCGGAGATAC
>NZ_JBHWBS010000023.1:64957-82401 GCF_042735655.1 Streptomyces sp. NPDC059567
CCGCGGAGCCTGCGCCGGGTCGTTCCCCCCCCGCCCCCAGCGCTCCAGCGGCCGCGGACCCGCGCCCGCCGGGCGCCCGCCCGGCCGGGGCCCGCCGCCGCCCGGCGCCGCCCCCCCGGCGCGGGCCTGTGGCCCCGCGTCGGTGTGTCCCGCCCAGGATCCGGTTGTTGGTCCGCCCTCCGCCTCCGCCTCCGTCGGTGGGCGGAGAGCTCCCCGGTTCGTCGTCTCCGACATGACCCCCCTCTTTCTTGACCGTACGTTCCAATATGAAGGCCGAAGAAAGGGGCGCCGTGAGGCGCCCTTGTCTTCCGGTCTCAGTCCAGCAGGGACAAGGCCTGCTCCGCCGCGTCGCGGACCCTGGCCGGGTCGCTCGACGCCTTGCCGACCAGTCGGATGCCCTGCATCAGGACGAGCAGCATCCGGGCCAGCGCCTGTGGATCGCGGTCCGCGGGCAGCTCGCCCTGGGCGCGGGCCCGGATCAGCGAGGCATGCAGCAGGGTCTCGATCTGCTCCCAGCTCAGCTCCACCCGCCGGGCCACGGCCCCGTCGTGCGGCCCCAGTTCCGCCGCCGAGTTGGTGATGAAACAGCCGTTCAGGCGCACCTCGTCCGTCGCCGCCTCGTCGGCGAAGCGGCGGACCAGGGCCCGGACGGGCGGCAGTGCGGGACCCGGCGCGGACAACTCCTCCATCATGACCGGGTCGTTCGCCCGGAGGTAGCGGTCCATGGCCTTCATGTACAGCTCGTGCTTGTTGCCGAAGGTGGCGTAGATGCTGGCGCGGCCGATCCCGAGGTGCTCGACGAGGTCCGACATCGTCGTCGCCTCGTAGCCGCGCCGCCAGAACAGCTCGAGCGCTGCCTGCAGCGCGGCCTCCGGATCGAACTCCTTGGTCCTGGCCACGCCCCCACCGTAGATCCACCTGGAACGCACGGTCAAGTAAAACTGGCGGACCGCACCCTCGGGGTCAGACCGCGTGGAGCGCGCCCTCGTGGATCCGGACCGGATACACCTCCACCGTGACCTCCTCGTCGTCCAGGCAGCGGCCCGTCTCCAGGTCGAAGCGCTGCTTCAGGAGCGGCGAGGCCACGAACGGCCGCCCGTTCGCCGACCCGAGCAGCCCGCGCGACAGCACCTGCGCCCCGGTGAACGGATCCCGGTTGTCGATCGCGTACGCGCGCCCCGACCGGTCCTTGAACAGCGCCACCTGCCGGCCGTCCGGCAGCAGCGCGGCCACGCCCCGCCCCGGCGTCAGCCGGGACTCCTCGCAGACCGGCATCCAGGCGTCGGGGGACGGGGACAGTTCGAGCTTCATGGCTTCAGACCCTTTCCAGGCGGGTTCCGATGGTGAGGACGGTCAGGTCCGGCTTGATCTGGTCGCGCTCGGGCACGAACTTCACCGACGGGTCCGGCGCGTCCGGCGCGTTCACGAACGCCACGAAGCGGCGCAGCCGGTCAGGGTCGTCCAGGGTCTGCGCCCACTCGTCCTGGTAGTCCGCGACATGGGCCGCCATCAGCGCCTCCAGCTCGTCGCAGAGCCCCAGCGAGTCGTGCACGACCACGTCCTTGAGGTGCTCCAGACCGCCATCGAGGCGCTCCAGCCAGGTCGACGTGCGCTCCAGACGGTCGGCGGTACGGATGTAGAACATCAGGAACCGGTCGATCAGCCGCACCAGTTCGGCGTCCGAGAGATCCTGCGCGAGCAGGTCCGCGTGGCGCGGGGTCGCACCGCCGTTGCCGCCCACGTACAGGTTCCAGCCGCTCGCCGTCGCGATGACGCCGAAGTCCTTCGACTGCGCCTCCGCGCACTCGCGGGCGCAGCCGGAGACCGCCGACTTGAGCTTGTGCGGGGAGCGCAGGCCCCGGTAGCGCAGCTCCAGCTGGATCGCCATCTTCACCGAGTCCTGCACGCCGTAGCGGCACCAGGTCTGCCCCACGCAGGACTTCACGGTGCGCAGCGACTTGCCGTACGCGTGTCCCGACTCGAAGCCCGCGTCGACGAGGCGGGTCCAGATCGCCGGCAGCTGCTCGACCCGGGCGCCGAACATGTCGATCCGCTGACCACCCGTGATCTTGGTGTAGAGCCCGAAGTCCCGGGCCACCTCGCCGATCACGATCAGCTTGTCCGGGGTGATCTCACCGCCGGGGATGCGCGGCACGACCGAGTACGAGCCGTTGCGCTGCAGGTTCGCGAGGAAATGGTCGTTGGTGTCCTGGAGGGAGGCCTGCTCGCCGTCCAGGATGTAGCCGTTGTTGAGGCTCGCGAGGATCGAGCCGACGGTCGGCTTGCAGATCTCGCAGCCCTCGCCGCCGCGCGCCTCGGGACGCCCGTGCGAGTCGAGCAGCGCCGCGAAGGAGGTCAGCCGCAGCGTGCGGGTGATCTCGTACAGCTCGCTGCGGGTGTACGAGAAGCAGGCGCAGAGCCCCTTGTCCTTCGGCTCCGGCAGCAGCTGCCCGATGAGCTTCACGCAACTGCCGCAGCCCGTACCGGCCTTGGTGCACTTCTTCACCTCGGGCAGCGTCTCGCACTGGGTGATGGCGTGCTTGGTGACGTTGTGGCACGAGCAGATGACGGCGTCGTCCGGCAGCGCGGACGGGCCCAGCGCGACCGGCGCGCCCGCGCCCGCCGGCAGGACCAGCTGCTCGGGGGAGACCGGCGGGACGGAGCCGGTGAGCGGCCGCAGCATCCCGTACGAGTCGGCGTCGCCGACGAGGACACCGCCGAGCAGCCTGCCCTCGCCGTCGATGACGAGCTTCTTGTAGACCCCGGAGCGGGAGTCGGAGTAGACGACGTCGAGGCAGCCCTCGGCCGTGCCGTGCGCGTCACCGAAGGAGGCCACGTCGACGCCCAGCAGCTTCAGCTTGGTCGACATGTCGGCACCGGTGAAGCCGTCCACGGCCTCGTCGGCGATCGTCGCGGCGGCCGTCAGCGCCATCTCGTAGCCGGGCGCGACCAGGCCGTACACCCGGCCGTCGGAGGCCAGCGCGCACTCGCCGATCGCGTACACGGCCGGGTCGGACGTCCTGCACCGCTCGTCCACCGCGATGCCGCCGCGCTCGCCGACCGTCAGTCCGCAGTCGCGCGCCAGCTGGTCGCGGGGGCGTACGCCCGCCGAGAACACCACCATGTCCGTGGCCAGTTCGGAGCCGTCCGACAGGCGCATCCCGGTGACCGCGCCGTCCTCGGTCACGACCTCCTGGGTGCCGGTGCCCGTGTGGACGCTCAGCCCCATCTGCTCGATCGTGCGCAGCAGCGCCGCGCCACCGCCCTCGTCGACCTGCACCGGCATCAGCCGGGGCGCGAACTCCACGATGTGCGTGTCGAGTCCGAGCCCCTTGAGCGCGCCCGCGGCCTCCAGGCCGAGCAGTCCGCCGCCGACGACCGCACCGGTCGTCGCGGTCTTGGCGTACTCCTCGATGGCCAGCAGATCCTCGATCGTCCGGTAGACGAAACAGCCGCGCGCGTCCTTGCCGGGGACGGGCGGCACGAAGGGGTACGAGCCGGTCGCCAGGACCAGCGTGTCGTACGGGATGACCTGCCCCGAGCGCGCGGTGACCGTACGGGCCTCGCGGTCGATCGACTCGGCCGGGTCACCGACGTACAGCTCGATGCCGTGCTTCGCCATGAAGCCGTCCTCGACCATCGAGAGATCGTCGGGGGTGCGGCCGTTGAAGTACGAGGTCAGCTGGACCCGGTCGTAGGCGGGGCGCGGCTCCTCGCAGAGCACCACGACGCGGGCGCGCTCGGTGACGCCACGGTCCGCCAGCGCCTCCAGGAAGCGCTGGCCGACCATGCCGTGGCCGACCAGGACGACAGTGGGGGTGTGCACGGGCGTGGTCGACATCTCAGGAGCCTCCGTCATGGGTGAGCAGGTGAAGCAGGGGAGCGGGCGGAAGGGCCTCGTCGCCCTCCCAGGCCCGGGCGAGCGCCCCGACCGCGGCGAGATCGCCGAGGAGCACGCCACCGACGAGGCGGTCGCCGCGGACGACGACCTTGCGGTAGGCGCGCCGGGTCGCGTCGGTCAGCTGCACGACGTCGTCGCCGGGCAGCGGGGTGGCCTCGCCGAAGGCGGCCAGGTCGAGCGCCTCCGGACCGCCCAGCGTGAGGCGGGTCAGGGCGCGGGTGCCGGTGTAGACGGGCCGGGGCGTCGCCTCCGGCGCGGTCGCCGCGGCCGGGAAGGCGGACGCCTCCGACAGGAGGAGGTCCGCCAGCGCGTCCGCCTGTTCCAGGGCCGGGCCGGCCAGGCCGTAGACCCGGCCGTCGTGTTCGGCGCAGTCGCCGATGGCGTGGACGTACGGGTCGGAGGTCCGCAGCTCGTCGTCGACGACGACGCCCCGGCGGACGTCCAGACCGGCGTCCCGGGCGAGCCCGACTCGCGGCCTGACCCCGCACGCGAGGACCACGACCTGGGCGTCGAGCACGAAGCCGTCGGCGAGCTCCACGGCCGTGACCGCGCCGTCCTCCTGGCGCAGGCCGCTGACCCGGCACTCGGTGTGCACCTCGACGCCGAGGGACTCCACGTGCTCCCGGAGCAGCTCCGAGGCGTGTGCGTCGAGCTGGCGTTCCATGAGCCGCTCGCCCTGCTGGGTGAGCACGACCTCGGCGCCGAGGGCCGCCAGCGCGCGGGCCGCGGAGACCCCGAGCAGCCCGCCGCCGATGACGACCGCGCGGACGCCGGGCCGGACGTGCTCCCGCAGCTCCAGGCAGTCGTCGAGCATGCGGAAGGGATGGACGCCCGACGGCAGCCGCGAGCCGCGCAGTCCGCGCAGCGGCGGCAGCACGGGGTTGGAGCCGGTCGCCAGGACCAGCCGGTCGTAGCCGACCGTCGTCCCGTCCTCGCACTCCACGGTCCTGGCGGCCCGGTCGATCCGCACCGCCCGCACCCCGCGCCGCACCGGCTCCTGCGGAGCGGGCAGCGCGATCACCTCCGGCGCGTACCGCCCGGCGAGGACGTCCGCGAGCAGCACCCTGTTGTACGGTGCGTGCGGCTCTTCGCCGAGGAGGGTGACCGGCAGGCGCTGGGCGAGCCGGGCGCCCGCCGTTCCGCCTCCGACCACCACGATCCGTGTACTCATGTCCCGAAGAGTGCGGGGCGGGTGTTACCCGTCGGCACCCCGTTTGTTTCCCCTGCGGAACGCTGATCTCAGACCTGCGGGCTTCGCACTGTGAGGCGGAAGGGTGTGAGGCTTAACCGGTGGTCAGAGTCTCCTCAAGGGGACCTTAAGGATCGCGGGAGAGCGGCTGACCTGGGGTTCTCGTATACGGGCGGACCCTAGTGTGCGGGTGTGACGACCGAGGTCAGTGAACCCCTCTTCGACGCGCGCCCGGCGGCGCGTCCGTTCCCACAAGCCCCCGCGGCCGCGCCCGCGCCCCGCCTCGCCCCCGAGCGGCTGCGCGACGCCGTCGTCGGCGGAGCCGGGGCGGTCGCCCTGCTGTGGGGGCTCCAGGCCGAGCCCTCCGCGCGTCTCGACGCCGTCTTCGCGACCGGCGCGCATCTCACCGGGCTGCTCGCCGGCTACGGCGTCCTCGTCATGCTGTTCCTGATGGCCCGCGTCCCCGCCGTCGAGCACGGTGTCGGCGCCGACCGGCTCGCCCGCTGGCACGCCCTCGGCGGACGGTACGTCCTCGGCCTCGTCGGCGCCCACGCGGTCCTCGCCCTCTGCGGATACGCCGTGCACACCCGTACCGACCTCGTCACCGCCACCCTCGGGCTGCTCTCCTACCCGGCGCTCGCCGCCGCCACCGCCGGCACCGTGCTCCTCGTCGCCGTCGGCGTCACCTCCGCCCGGGCGGCCCGTCGGCGGCTGCGGCACGAGACCTGGCGGGCGGTCCATCTGTTCAGCCATCTCGCCGCCGCCCTCGGCTTCGTGCACCAGCTCGCGGGACCCGACCTCGCGGGGAGCCTGCTCGCCGTCTGGGGCTGGTCGATGGCGCACGCGACCGTCGCCGTCCTCCTCGTCTGGTACCGGATCGTCGTCCCCGTCCGGCAGGCGCTGCGCCACACCCTGCGGGTGACCGAGGTGCGCGCCGAGGGCCGGGACGTCGTCTCGGTGACCATCCGCGGCACCGGCCTGGAGAGGCTGTGCGCCGAACCGGGCCAGTTCTTCCGCTGGCGCTTCCTCACCCGCAGGCTCTGGCGGACCGCGCTGCCCTTCTCCCTGTCCGCCCCCGTCCACGACGACACCCTGCGCATCACCGTCAAGGCGCTCGGCGACCACACCCGCCGGATCCGGCGCCTGCGCCCCGGCACCCGGGTTCTGGCCACCGGCCCGTTCGGCGCGCTCACCGCGCACCGCCGCACGCGCCGCAAGGTGCTGCTGCTCGCCGGGGGCGTGGGCATCACCCCGATGCGGGCGCTCTTCGAGACCCTGCCCGGCGGGCCCGGTGACGTGACGCTGCTGTACCGGGCCTCGGACGCGGAAGGCCTCGTCCTGCGCGAGGAACTGGAGCGGATCGCCTGCCGACGGCAGGCGGCCCTCCACTACCTCCTCGGCCCCTCCGATGCCTCCTTCGACCCCCTCGCGCCCCAGGCGCTGCGCAATCTCGTGCCCGACCTCGCCGCCCACGACGTCTATCTGTGCGGGCCGCCCGCGATGGCCCGCGCCGCCACCGACGCACTCGTCAGGGCCGGGGTCCCCGCCCGCCGCATCCACTCCGAGGACTTCAGCCATGACTAAGCACCGCGCGCCGCGCACCCGCGTCACCGTCCACGCGACCGACCGTGCCCGCCGGCGGCTCGCCGCCGGACTGCTCACCGCCGGCGCCCTCGCCGCGACCTTCCTGACGGCCGCCGTCGACCCGGCCGCGCCGCCCGCGCCGGACCGGGCGCCGACCGGCACAACCTCAGACGTAGCTCAACTCTCCAGGGATTGATGGACGGCACACCGATCTCCTCCCTAGGCTCGCGATCATGCCTGACATATCGCTCACCACCCTCGTCCTGCTCTGCGTCGCCGCACTCGTGGCCGGCTGGATCGACGCCGTGGTCGGCGGGGGAGGGCTCCTTCTGCTGCCCGCGCTGCTGCTCGGGCTCCCGCAGGCCGGGGCCGCGCAGATCCTCGGCACCAACAAGGCCGTCGCGATCGTGGGCACGACCGGCGCCGCCGTCACGTACGTACGCAAGGCACCGGTGCAGGTGAAGACGGCGGTACGGATCGGGCTCGCGGCCCTCGCCGGCTCCATGGGCGGCGCGTTCTTCGCGGCCGGGATCAGCAGCGACGTACTGCGCCCCGTGATCATGGTGGTGCTGGTCGGCGTGGCCGCGTTCGTGATGCTGCGGCCGTCCTTCGGGACCCAGGCGGAGGACAAGGCGCCCGTGACCCGGGCCCGGGTCGTCACCGCGATCGTGCTCGTCGGCGGCGGGATCGGCTTCTACGACGGGCTGTTCGGTCCGGGCACCGGCACCTTCCTGGTCCTCGCGCTCACCGCCGTGCTCCATCTCGACCTGGTGACCGCCTCCGCCACCGCCAAGATCGTCAACGTCTGCACCAACGCCGGCGCGCTCGCGATGTTCGCCTACCAGGGCAGCGTGCTGTGGCAGCTGGCCGCCGTCATGGCCGTCTTCAACCTGGCCGGCGGGATGATCGGGGCGCGGATGGCGCTGAGCAAGGGCGCGGAGTTCGTCCGCGGCGTGCTGCTGTTCGTGGTGTTCTCGCTGGTCGCGAAGCTCGCCTTCGACCAGTGGAGCTGACGGCGGCCGATCAGCGCACGCCGATGAGGTGGGCGAAGGCCACCACGTTCCCCTGATAGCCGGACTTCTCGGTGAACCCGCCGCCGCAGGTGATCACCCGCAGTTCGGCCCGGTCCTTCTCCCCGTAGACCCGCTCGTCCGGGAAGTCCTCGTTCTCGTACACCTCGATGGCGTCGATCGTGAAGACGGCGGTACGGCCGTCCTGCCGGTCCACCTCGATCCTGTTGCCCTTCTTGAGCGCGCCGAGCGCGTAGAAGACGGCCGGGCCCCGCGCGTTGTCGACGTGGCCGGCGACGATCGAGGTGCCCTCGGCGCCGGGCGTGGTGCCGCCCTCGTACCAGCCGGCCAGATTGCGGTCGCTCGCCGGCGGCACGTCGAGCGCGCCGTCCGGGCTCAGCCCGAGCCCCGTCATGGGCGCGTCGACGTCGATCTCGGGGATGCGCAGCCGGACGGGGGCGGAGGGCGGCAGCGGGTCGGCGGCGGCGTCGGTGTGCGCGTTCGGCCCGGCGGCGAACGCCTCGGCGGCCGACGGGACCGGCGGGGTGACGTTCTCCGAGCCGTTCTGCACGAGCCAGATGCCGACGCACGCGGCGATGGCTATGCCCCAGCCCTTGGTCCTGCTGCTCACGGTCTGCCCTCTCGGGGTGGTGCGGGGGTGGTGGCGGGAGGGGATGTGGCCCTGCCCCCGCCGGGCCCCGTGGGGGCGCGGCGGGGGCAGGGCACGGGCGGTACGCCCAGGGAGCCCGGGCAGGAAGCCCGGGAGCAATCCCTAGTCGTCCTGCGCGCCGCTCGCCCGGCGGCGCAGGAGCCAGGTACCGCCGACGGCAGCCGCGGCCAGCACCGCCGCGCCCGCCGTGATCTGGGCGGTGTCGGGTCCGATGCTGCCCCCGACACCGGTCTGGACATGCCCGCTCGGGCTCTTGTGCTTGACGACGAGCTCGCCGCGAGCGGTCTTGCCGTTGTCGCAGGCGACGCTGATGCCGAACGTGCCGGCCTTGGCGTGGTGCGGAACCGTGAACTGACCGACCACGACCTCCTTGTGCGTGCTCGGATTCAGCTGGAACTCGCCCGCGCCGAGGGAGTTCGCGTCCCCGACGCCGTGCCCGTGCGCACCGCAGGCGAGGGTGTTGACGGTGACGGTGGTGCCGGGGGTGGCGGAGGACGGATAGACCTCCAGGGCCTCGTGGTCCCCTGCGTACGCCGCCGGCGCGGCGAAGGCACCGATCGCGGCGACCGTCAGCGCGGTACCGGTGAGCAGACGGGCAGTGGTGCGCATGGGGTCCTCCGGGGCGCGAGCGGACGTGCCGGAGGTCTCCCGAGAGGGACTTCCCGGGACCTGCCTCCTAGGGCCGACGTAAGCGCCGCCGTGCGTCCCGCGCCTGCTGATGGAGGATCAGAATTACGCCGTCCGATGCGGTGTGTCGCCTGGCGGACCGACGTTCACGCAGGTCGGGGCGGGTTACGAGGCGTCAGCCCGGGCCCCGTGCCGAATGGGTGACGGGCCTCCCCGGTGCGACTTGCGTGCGGGCCTACAGCTCGTCCCACGGCACCGACGCGTAGGCCGTGTACACGCGGTCCATCAGCTTCTCGTCCACCTCGACGTCCACGCCGTCGATCCCGCCGACCGGCGAGATCCCCCGGGAGTTCGTCACGAAGGCCGCGTGGAAGCCCGCGAGGTCGTCCCGGGTCACCCGGCGCCGTACCGATTCCAGGCGGGACTCCAGCAGGGTCATCGTGATGCCGTGCAGGCAGGGGGCCGACGGCCAGACCAGTGACGTGCCGTCCCAGAAGGCGATGTTGGTGACCGCTCCCTCGGCGATCTCGCCGTCCGGGGACGTCAGCAGCGCCTCGTCGAAGCCCTCGCGCCGCGCCGCCTCCCCGTAGTACGTCTGGCCGAAGCCGCCCACGTGCTTGATGTGGGGCGCGGGCCGCCCGTACACGACGGACTTCAGCCGCTGCGGGGTCGGGACGTGGGTGTACGGCTCCCGCACGGTCACCACGGTCCGGGTGCCTCCGGCGAGGTCCGGGTAGACGTACACCCGCGCCGCCGCGTCCCGCCGGCCCGCCGATTCCAGGGCGCCGCGCAGCAGCGCCCGTACGCGCTCCCCGTCCACGCCCTCGTCGAACAGCTCCCGGCTGGCACGGTCGAGGCGGGCCAGATGCAGATCGAGGCCCTGCACGCGCCCGTCGCGCACCTGGGCGGCCGTGAAGTGGCCGTAGCCGGTCAGAACGCTCGCGAGGAGGGCGGGGTCGGTGGCGGGGGAGCCGTCGATCTCGATGTGCTGGGCAGGGGTCGTCATGCCCTCACCGTATGCGCCGAACACATACGGAGAGTCGAGGCTTGACCTCAACCAAACTTGAGGTACCAAGATCCTCGGCATGGACATCACGAACTCCGCGAACTCCCCCGTTTCCACCGACTCCGCCGACGTCACGCCGCTCAGGCTCGCCGTCATCGTCGCCAGCAACCGCGAGGGCCGCTTCGGCCCCGTCGTCGCCGACTGGTTCCTCGGCCGGACCGTCGAGCGCGACGACTTCGCCGTCGACGTCGTCGACCTCGCCGAGGTCGACCTGCCGACCTCCCTCTCGTACAACCCGGACCCCGCCGTCCGCGACGAACTGGCCAAGGTCTCCCCGGTCCTCGCCGCCGCCGACGCCTTCGTCGTCCTCACCCCCGAGTACAACCACTCCTTCCCCGCCTCCCTCAAGTCCCTCATCGACTGGCACGGCTCCGAATGGCACGCCAAGCCCGTCGGCTTCGTCTCGTACGGCGGGATGTCCGGCGGACTGCGCGCGGTCGAGCAACTGCGCCAGGTCTACGCCGAGATGCACGCCGTGACCGTCCGGGACACCGTCTCCTTCCACAACGCCCACGGCCACTTCGACGAGGACGGGCGCCACAAGGACCCCACCCGCCCCGACGCCGCGGCCAAGTCGATGCTCGACCAGATCGCCTGGTGGGCGCACGCGCTGCGCAACGCCAAGTCCATCCGCCCGTACGCGGCTTGAGGGGGCACGGGATCCATGCTGCTTCGACTCGTCGGCGGCCGGCTGCGGCCCTACCGGCGCACCCTGGCGCTGGTCGTCATCCTCCAACTCGTCCAGTCCCTCGCCTCCCTCACCCTGCCCACCCTCAACGCCGACGTCATCGACAACGGAGTCCTGCGCGGCGACACCGGCCATGTGCTGGCCGGCGGCGGCCTGATGGCCGCCGTCACCCTCCTCCCGGCCGCCGCGGCGGCGGCCGCCGTCTACTTCGGCGCGAAGATCGCCATGGGGATCGCGCGTGACCTGCGCGCTTCGGCCTTCCGCCGCGTCCAGGACTTCTCCGCCCGCGAGATGAGCCGCTTCGGCACCGCCTCCCTCATCACCCGCACCACCAACGACGTCCAGCAGGTCCAGACGTTCGCCGTGCTCGTCCTGACGATGCTGGTGGCGGCGCCCCTGATGTGCGTCGGCGGCATCGTCATGGCCCTCGACCAAGACGTCCCCCTCGCCCTGCTCCTGCTGCTCTTCGTGCCGCTCATGGCCGGGGGCGTCGGCGTCCCCGTGCTGCGCATGAGGCCGCTGTTCCGCGGGATGCAGGAGCGCGTCGACCGGGTCAACCGCGTGATGCGCGAACAGATCACCGGCATCCGGGTCGTCCGGGCCTTCGTCCGCGACCGGCACGAGCAGCGGCGGTTCGGCGCCGCCAACGACGAACTGCGCGAGGTCGGACTACGGGTCGGCAGGCTCCAGTCCGTGATGTTCCCGATCGTGCTGATCGTCTGGGAGCTCGCGACCGTCGCCATCATCTGGGCCGGGGCCCACCGGATCGAGTCCGGCGCCCTGCAGGCCGGTTCGCTCATCGCGTTCCTCGGCTATCTGCTCCAGATCATGATGTCGGTGATGATGGTCCTCTTCCTGATGATGCACATGCCCCGCGCCGAGGTCAGCGCCGAACGCATCCAGGAGATCCTCGCCACCGAGCCGTCCGTCACCCCGCCTGCCGCGCCCGTCCGGGAGCTGCGCGAGACGGGACGACTGGAGATCCGCGGCGCCGACTTCAGCTACCCCGGCGCCGAGGAACCCGTCCTCCGCTCGGTGAGCCTCACCGCCCGCCCCGGCCGTACCACCGCCGTCATCGGTTCCACCGGCAGCGGCAAGACCACCCTCCTCGGGCTCGTCCCGCGCCTCTTCGACGCGACCGGCGGCGAGGTCAGGGTCGGCGGCGTCGACGTCCGCGACATGGACCGCACCCTGCTCGCCCGTACCGTCGGACTCGTCCCGCAGAAGCCGTACCTCTTCTCCGGCACGGTCGCGAGCAATCTGCGGTACGGAAAGCCCGAGGCCACCGACGAGGAGCTGTGGCACGCCCTCGAAGTCGCCCAGGCCGCCGACTTCGTGCGGAACCTCCCCGAGGGACTCGACGCGCCGGTCGCCCAGGGCGGCACCAACCTCTCCGGCGGCCAGCGCCAGCGCCTCGCCATCGCCCGGGTCCTCGTCGCCCGCCCCCGGGTCTACCTCTTCGACGACTCCTTCTCCGCGCTCGACTACAGGACCGATGCCCTGTTGAGAGAAGCCCTCGCCCGAGAGACCTCCGACGCGACCGTCGTCATCGTCGCCCAGCGCGTCTCCACCATCCGCGGCGCCGACCGGATCGTCGTCCTCGACCAGGGCCGGGCCGTCGGCAGCGGCACCCACGAGGAACTCATGCGGGACAACGCCACCTACCGGGAGATCGTCCTCTCCCAGATCACCGAGGAGGAAGCAGCGTGAGCGCCCCCCAGCGCCGGGGACCCGCCGTCCAGCAGCGCGGTCCCGGCATCGGCACCCCCTCCCTCGAACGGTCCCTCGACTTCCGCTCCTCCGGCCTGCGGCTGCTGCGCACCATGGCACCCGAACGCCCGCGGCTGCTCGCCGTGTTCGCCGCCGCGGCGGTCGGCGTCACGCTCGCCGTCCTCAGCCCGATGATCCTCGGCCACGCCACCGACCTCGTCGTCTCCGGCGCTGCGAGCCCGGCCGGCGTCGACTTCCCGGCGGTCGCACGGGTCCTGGCCGCCGCCCTCGCCCTGGTCGTCGTCTCGGCCGGACTCAACTGGCTCCAGCAGCGGCTCGCCACGACCGTCGTCCAACGGGCCGGCCACCGGCTGCGCGAGGAGGCGCAGCACAAGCTCGCCCGGCTGCCGCTCTCGTACTTCGACCGGCAGCCGCGCGGCGAGGTCCTCAGCCGCACCACCAACGACATCGACAACATCACCCAGACCCTCCAGCAGGCCTTCAGCCAGATGGTCCGGGCGCTGCTCACCCTCGTGGGCGTGCTGGTGATGATGTTCTGGATCTCCCCGCTGCTCGCCCTGGTCGCGCTGGCGACCGTCCCCGTCTCGCTGCTCGTGGCCGCCCGCATCGGCAAGCGCGCCCAGCCGCAGTTCGTGAAGCAGTGGGCCGTCACCGGGCGCCTCAACAGCCATGTGGAGGAGATGTTCACCGGCCACGCGGAGGTCGTCGCCTTCGGGCGGCGCGACGAGGCGGTGGCACGCTTCGACGAGCTCGGCGAGGAGCTGTACGCGGCGAGCTTCCGCGCCCAGTTCATGTCCGGCTTCATCCAGCCGGCCCTCACCTTCGTCGGCAACGTCAACTACGTCCTGATCGCCGTGGTCGGCGGGCTCCGGGTGGCGAGCGGGACGCTGACCGTCGGTGACGTGCAGGCGTTCATCCAGTACTCGTACGAGTTCAACGGCCCGATCACCCAGGTCGCGGCCATGGCCAATCTGCTCCAGTCCGGAGTCGCCTCCGCCGAGCGGGTCTTCGACCTCCTCGACGCGGAGGAGGAGTCCCCGGCGCCCGCCGGAGCGCGGCGCCCCGAGACCGTGACCGGCCGGGTCTCCTTCGACAAGGTGGCCTTCCGCTACGAGCCGGAGAAGCCGCTCATCGAGGACCTGTCGCTGACGGTGGAGCCCGGCCAGACGGTCGCCATCGTCGGCCCGACCGGCGCGGGAAAGACGACGCTGGTGAACCTGCTGATGCGGTTCTACGAGGTGACGGGCGGACGGATCACCCTCGACGGGGTCGACGCGTCGGCGATGTCACGGGAGGACCTGCGGTCCGGAATCGGGATGGTGCTCCAGGACACCTGGCTGTTCGGCGGCACGATCGCCGACAACATCGCGTACGGAGCCGGCGGGAAGGTCGGCCGCGAGCGGATCGTCGAAGCAGCCATGGCGACCCACGCCGACCGGTTCATCCGCACCCTGCCCGACGGCTACGACACGGTCCTCGACGAGGACGGCGCCGGTCTCAGCGCCGGTGAGAAGCAGCTGATCACGATCGCCCGGGCGTTCCTGTCCGACCCGGTGATCCTCGTCCTCGACGAGGCGACCAGCTCCGTCGACACCCGCACCGAGGTACTCATCCAGAAGGCCATGTCCTCCCTCCGGGAAGGCCGCACCTCGTTCGTCATCGCCCACCGGCTCTCCACCGTCAGGGACGCGGACGTGATCCTGGTGATGGAGGACGGCTCGATCGCCGAGCAGGGCACGCACGAGGAGCTCCTGGCGGCGGGCGGAGCCTACGCCCGGCTGTACGCGGCCCAGTTCGCGGCGGTGGCCTGAGTACGGTGAGGGGGTGACCCTCGCATTGACCGTACTCACCACCACCGACAGCGCCGCCAAGGCACAGGAGCTCGCGCGCGGGGCGGTCGAGGCCCGCCTCGCCGCCTGCGCGCAGATCTCCGGGCCCGTCACCTCCGTCTACCACTGGCGGAAGGCGATCGAGACGGAGGAGGAGTGGCAGGTCCTCTTCAAGACGACCGAGGCCCGTTACGAGGCCCTGGAGGCCCACCTGCTGGCCGTGCACGACTACGACACCCCCGAGATCGTCGCCACGGCGGTGGTCCGCGCGTCGGCCGCGTACCTGGAGTGGATCGAGGCCGAGACGACGGCGGCGTCCGCGCGATGACCGAGCTGCCGTTCTTCGTCTACGGCACGCTGCGGCCGGGCGAGTACAACCACGACCGGTTCCTCCTCGGCCGTACGGCGGTGGAGGAACCGGCCCGGCTGCCGGGGGCGTTGCTGTACGACGGGCCCGGCTATCCGTACGCCGTACCGGGTGAGGGCCTGATCGCGGGAGACCTGGTGACCGCCGCACCCGGTGCGTACGGCGAACTGCTCGCCGCACTCGACCTGGTGGAGGGCGGCGCCGGCTACGAGCGGGCGGAGCGCTCGGTCGTACGGCTCCGGGACGGGACGGCCGTCCCCGCCTGGGTCTACTTCGCGGCGCCCGGCACTCCGTACGGCCCGCTCATCGGGGGCGGGGACTGGCGGGCTCGAGGCGGACCGCGCACACCTTGAACTCGGGCATCCGGGAGACCGGGTCGAGGGCGGGGTTGGTGAGCGTGTTCGCCCGGCCCTCGCCGGGCCAGTGGAAGGGCATGAAGACGGTGTCCGGCCGGATGGCGGTGGTCACCCGGGCGGGCGCCACCGACCGGCCGCGCCGCGAGACCACGGCGACCCGCTCGCCGTCGGCCACCCCGAGCCGCTCCGCGAGCCGCGGATGCAACTCGACGAAGGCGCCGGGCGCGGCCGCGTTCAACTCGTCGACCCGCCGGGTCTGCGCCCCTGACTGGTACTGCGCGACGACCCGCCCGGTCGTCAGCACGATCGGGTACTCGGCGTCCGTCTCCTCCGCGGCGGCCCGATGCACGACCGGCACGAACCGCGCCCGCCCGTCACCGGTCGCGAACCGGTCGAGGAAGAGCCGGGGGGTACCGGGGTGGGGCCGGGCCTCCGCGGTCGGCTCCGGGACGGCGGTCGGCGGGTGGGCGCCGGTGTGCGCGGTCCCGGCCCGCGCCGCGGCGCCGGGTTCCGGCACGGCGCCCTCCGCGGCCTCCGCCGGGAGGCCGCCTGCCGGCCCGGCCCCCGTCGTCGGCTCCGGGTCTTCCGGGCACGGCCAGAAGACGCCGTTCTCCTCGCGGATGCGGCGGTAGCTGATGCCGGAGTAGTCCGCCGGGCCGCCGGCCGAGGCGCGGCGGAGCTCGTCGAAGACCTCCTCCGGGTCCGTGGGGAAGCCCTTCTCCCAGCCGAGCAGACCGGCCAGCGCGTGCAGCACCTCCAGGTCGGTGCGGACCCCCTCCGGCGGGGTGAGGGCCCGTTCCCGGAGCAGCACCCGGCCCTCCAGGTTCGTCGTGGTCCCGGTCTCCTCCGCCCACTGGGTCACCGGCAGCACCACGTCCGCCAGTTCCGCCGTCTCCGACAGGACCACGTCCGCGACGGCCAGGAAGTCCAGCGAGCGGATCCGCTCCTCGATGTGCGCGGCGCGCGGCGCCGAGACGACGGGGTTGGAGCCCATGAGGAGCAGGGACCTCACCTCGCCGCCCAGCGCGTCGAGGAGTTCGTACGCGCTGCGCCCCGGGCCCGGCAGCGACTCCGGGGCCACTCCCCACACCTTGGCCACATGGGCCCGCGCCGCCGGGTCGTCGAGCTTGCGGTAGCCGGGGAGCTGGTCGGCCTTCTGGCCGTGCTCCCGGCCGCCCTGGCCGTTGCCCTGGCCGGTGAGGCAGCCGTAGCCGGAGAAGGGCCGGCCGGCCCGCCCGGTCGCGAGACAGAGGTTGATCCACGCGCCGACCGTGTCCGTCCCCTTCGACTGCTGCTCCGGGCCCCGCGCGGTGAGCACCATCCCGGTCTCCGCGTCGCAGAACATCCGCATCGCGTCCCGCAGCAGCGGCACGGGCACACCGGTGATCCGCTCGACCAGCTCGGGCCAGTGCGCCATCGCGCCGGCCCGGGCCGCCTCCCAGCCGTCCGTGCGCTCCCGGACGAACTCCTCGTCGACCCGGCCCTCGGCGACGACCAGGTGCAGCAGCCCGAGGGCGAGCGCGAGGTCGGTGCCCGGGCGGGGCGCGAGATGGAGGTCGGCGTGCTCGGCGGTGCGGGTGCGGCGGGGGTCGACGACGATGAGCTTCCCGCCGTTCTCCTTCAGCTCGGTGAGGTAGCGCAGCGCGGGCGGCATGGTCTCGGCCAGGTTGGAGCCGACGAGGATCACGCAGCCGGTGCGGGGGATGTCCTCCAGCGGGAAGGGAAGCCCCCGGTCGAGCCCGAACGCCCGCTGGTGCGCGGCCGCGGCGGACGACATGCAGAAGCGTCCGTTGTAGTCGATCTGCGAGGTGGCGAGGACGAGCCGGGCGAACTTGCCGAGCGTGTACGCCTTCTCGTTGGTGAGGCCGCCGCCGCCGAAGACCCCCACGGCATCGGGTCCGTGGTCGGCGCGGGTCCGGCGCAGCCCATCGGCGACGGCGGCGAGTGCCTCCTCCCAGGTGGCCGGCACCAGGGCACCCGTGTCAGGGCATCGGACCAGGGGCCCGGTCAGCCTGACCCGGGAGGAGAGTACGGCCGGGGCGGTGCGGCCCTTGCCGCACAACGCGCCCCGGTTGACGGGGAAGTCGGTCCGCTCCACCACCTCGACGGAGGCGCCCTTCGGGCTCAGTGACATGCCGCACTGGAGCGCGCAGTAGGGGCAGTGCGTGGGGGTGGTGACAGCCTCGGACATGCGGAAATCATGAGACGGGCGTGTTACGGGAGGCAGCGCGCCGCATTACAAGTCCTGCGCGTTCTGCTCCTCCGCGCACGGCTCCCGGGGTGAGGCCCGGAGGCGTCCGGTGGATCAGCCCCTGATCCACCGGACACCGTCTAGTAGTGCTTCGTTACGTGGGGTGATCTCGCCTGGTGGTGGGCATCTTTCGGCTATGAGGCTTGGGGAGGTGGAACGGCTCCGTGGTGAGTTA
>NZ_JBHWBS010000024.1:0-55430 GCF_042735655.1 Streptomyces sp. NPDC059567
AGACAGCCCCGCCGCCGCCCCCCGCGCCCGCCCCCGCCCCGGGCGGCCCGCGGGGCGGGCCGCCGGCCCCCCCCCGCCTCGGGTCAGTGACGCGTCGCGACGACGACCGTCGCGTACAGCTCGTCCGACGTGACCAGACGCGGCGTCAGGCCGTGTCCGGAGAGCGCCTCGACGGCGTGGCCGGCCTGACGTTCGCTCGTCTCGACCAGCAGATGCCCGCCCGGTGCCAGCCAGTCGGCGGCCTCGGCCGCCACCCTGCGCAGCACGTCGAGGCCGTCCGAGCCGCCGTCGAGCGCGACCAGCGGCTCGTGCTCGCGCGCCTCGGGCGGCAGCAGGCCCACCTCGTCGGTCGGCACGTACGGCACATTGGCGACCAGCACCTCGACCCGGCCACGGAGCGCCCGCGGCAGCGGGGCGAACAGATCGCCTTCGAAGACCTTGCCGCCCCGCGGCTCGACGTTGCGACGCGCGCAGCGCACGGCGGCGGTCTCGATGTCCGAGGCGTACACCTCGGCGCCCTCCACGGCCGAGAGCAGCACGGCCCCCGCGGCGCCGGAGCCGCAGCACAGATCGACGCACAGCGCCCCGGGCCCGGCCAGGCCCACGGCGTGCTCGACGAGGAACTCGGTCCGCCGCCGAGGGACGAAGACCCCGGGGTCGACGGAGATCCGCAGCCCGGAGAAGGCCGCCCACCCCACGACGTGCTCGATGGGCAGACCGGCGGCGCGCCGCTCGACCATCGTGTCGAGTTCGTCGGCGCTGTGGGCGGTGGAGAAGAGAAGCTCCGCCTCGTCCTCGGCGAACACGCAGCCTGCGGCGCGGAGTCGGGAGACGGTGGTGGAGCGAAGGGAGAAGGACGGGTCGATCGACATGGAAACCTTCCGGGAAGCCGAAGGGGCTCCCGTGGTCACCTCTGTCGGGTTGACCACACGGTCGTCGAGGGGGAGCACCCTGCCTGCATGGCGTTGATGGGTCCCACCTCCTCGGTCGTCCACGGAACTGCTGGAGCCGGACACATTACATGATCGGCACCGTGTGGATCATCCGGCAGGGCCGCCGACTCAGGCGGTCAGCTGCGCCTCGATCGCCGCGACGACCTCGGGGGCCTCGGGCTCGGTACGCGGACGGAAGCGGGTGATCCGCCCGTCCTTGCCGATCAGGAACTTCTCGAAGTTCCACTGGACGTCCCCGGACTCGCCCTCGGCGTCGGCGATCTGCGTCAGCTCGGCGTAGAGCGGGTGACGGTCCTCGCCGTTCACGTCCGTCTTCTCCAGGAGCGGGAACGTCACGCCGTACGAAGTGGAGCAGAAGGTCTGGATCTCCTCCGCGCTGCCCGGCTCCTGCCCCAGGAACTGGTTGCAGGGCACACCGAGCACGGTGAAGCCCTTCTCCCCGTACTCCTTCTGCAGCCGCTCCAGGCCCGCGTACTGCGGCGTCAGACCGCACTTGGAGGCCACATTGACGACCAGGACGGCCTGGTCGCGGTAGTCGGCCAGCGAGATCGGGTCGCCGGACAGCGTGCGCAGGGGGATGTCGTACACACTCATGAAGAGCTCCTCGTCGAGAATCA
This sequence comes from Streptomyces sp. NPDC059567, assembly GCF_042735655.1. NCBI lineage: Bacteria > Bacillati > Actinomycetota > Actinomycetes > Kitasatosporales > Streptomycetaceae > Streptomyces > Streptomyces sp. NPDC059567. The sequence goes on from NZ_JBHWBS010000024.1 coordinate 1,571, forward strand.
GGCTGCGATCACAACACGAGTGAAGAACCACTGGCAATCGCCGTCGATTCCACCCCGTCCAGGACTGGGTGCCGGCCATACCATTCCGTATGGTACGGTCGTGGCCATGGCAAGCAGACGGGACTGGCTGCAGACCGGACTCACCGTGCTGGCGCAGGACGGCGCGCGAGCCCTGACCATCGAGCGGCTGTGTGCCGAGCTCGATCTGACAAAGGGCTCCTTCTACCACCACTTCAAGGGCATCGCGGGCTTCAAGACGGACCTGCTCGCGCACTTCGAGGCGGAGCACACCAGCCAGTTCATCGCCGGCGCCGAGAGCGCCGGCGCCCCCGCCCTGAGCAGGCTCCGGCGCCTGCTCGACCTGGTCCTCGACGACAAGAGCGACGGCGACGAGCTCGAGATCGCCATCCGCGCCTGGGCCCTGCAGGACGGGGAGGTCCGCGCCCTCCAGGAGCGCGTGGACCGCTTGCGCACCGACTACCTGCGCACCCTGTGGCGCGAGCTCGACGGCCCGGAGGCCGACACCGCGCCCATGGCCCGACTGCTCTACCTGATCCTCGTCGGCGCCCAGCAGGTCGTGCCGCCCCTGTCCGCTCCCGAGCTGCGCGCCGTCTACGGCCTGGCCATGCGCCTGGCCCCGCACGACTGGGAGGACGGCCCGTGAACGCACTCGCCCGATGGGTCCCGCGGCTGATCATCGCGACCGCGTCACTCCACTTCGGCTGGGCCTTCGCCCAGCCCCACGCCTGGAGCGGCATCGCCCGCGACGGCTTCTTCCGCAGCGTCGTCGACACTGGGGCAGCCGACTACTTCGCCCGCGAGTTCAGCGTCTGGTTCATGCTCTCCGGCGTCGTGCTCCTCGCCCTGGGCACGCTGGCCCGGCACGTCGTCCGTACGACAGGCCACCTGCCCGCGCAGGTCGGGTGGTACCTCGTGGGCATCGGGGTACCCCTGTGCGTCATCTACTTCCCCGTCACCGGCGGCTGGCCGGTGCTCGCCATCGGCATACTCGGCCTCGTCGCCGCCCGCCGCACCCGGACCGCGCCCATGACGGGCTACAGCTTCCGGAACAGTCCCTCCTGCACCACCGACACCAGCAGCCGGCCCTCGCGGTCGTAGATCCGGCCGCGGGCCAGGCCGCGGCCGCCCGTGGCGATGGGGGACTCCTGGTCGTAAAGGAACCACTCGTCCGCGCGGAAGGGCCGGTGGAACCACATCGCGTGGTCCAGCGAGGCCATGTCGAAGCCCCGCGGGCCCCACAGCGGCTCCACCGGGATCCGTACCGCGTCCAGAAGCGTCATGTCGGAGGCGTACGTCAGCGCGCAGGTGTGCACCAGCGGGTCGTCTCCGAGCGGGCCCACCGCGCGCATCCACACCGCGCTGCGCGGGTCCGCGTCCGTGACCTCGCCCTTCGTCCAGCGCAGCCGGTCCACGTACCGGATGTCGAAGGGCTGGCGGCGGGCCATCCGCTCCAGGGCCTCCGGCAGCGTGCCCAGGTGGTCGCGGATCTCGTCCGCGAGCCTCGGCAGCGTCTCCGGATCCGTCATGTGCCGCGGCGGCAGCTGGTGCTCGATCCCGGCCTCCTCCGGCAGATGGAAGGAGGCGGTCAGGTTGAAGATCGTCCGCCCCTGCTGGATCGCGGTGACCCGGCGCGTGGTGAAGGAACGCCCGTCGCGCACCCGCTCCACCTGGTAGACGATCGGGACGCCCGGCCGGCCCGGGCGCAGGAAGTAGGAGTGCAGCGAGTGCACAGGCCGGTCGCCCTCCGTCGTGCGCCCGGCCGCGACCAGGGCCTGGCCGGCGACCTGCCCGCCGAAGACCCGTTGCAGCGACTCCTGCGGGCTCTGGCCACGGAAGATGTTGACCTCGATCTGCTCCAGATCGAGCAGGTCGACGAGGCTCTCGGCGGGGTTGGTCACCGTCTTCTTCTCCTTAGAGCTGTCCCACGGACGTCACACGGACGATCGCCCGCCCCTCCTCGTCGGAGGCGGCGAGATCCACCTCCGCGCTGATGCCCCAGTCATGGTCGCCGTTCGGGTCGGCGAAGGTCTGCCGGACGCGCCACAGGCCGTGCGCCGCGTCCTCCTCGATCGACAGGAGCTTCGGGCCGCGCGCGTCCGGACCCGTCCCCAGGTCCTCGTACTCGTCCCAGTACGCGTCCATCGCCTCGCCCCAGGCGTCCGCGTCCCAGCCGGACTCGGCATCCATCTCGCCCAGCGCGTCCACGTTGTCCAGGGCCGCCAGCTCCACCCGGCGGAACATCGCGTTGCGCACCAGGACCCGGAAGGCGCGGGCGTTCGCCGTGACCGGCTTGACCTGATCGGCCTTCTCCTGCGCCTCCTCGGCCGTCTCGACCTCCGGGTTCGCCAGCTGCTCCCACTCGTCGAGCAGGGAGGAGTCCACCTGGCGCACCATCTCGCCCAGCCAGGCGATCAGGTCCTCCAGGTCCTCGGTCTTCAGATCGTCCGGGATCGTGTGGTCCAGCGCCTTGTACGCGCTCGCGAGATAGCGCAGCACGATGCCCTCGGTCCGCGCCAGCTCGTACCAGGACGTGAACTCCGTGAAGGTCAGCGCCCGTTCGTACATGTCGCGGATGACGGACTTCGGCGAGACCGGGTGGTCACCCACCCACGGGTGGGACTTCCGGTACACGTCGTACGCATGCCAGAGCAGCTCCTCCAGCGGCTTCGGGTACGAGATCTCCTGGAGCCGCTCCATGCGCTCCTCGTACTCGACGCCGTCCGCCTTCATCCGCCCGACCGCCTCGCCGCGCGCCTTGTTCTGCATGGCGGCCAGGATCTGGCGCGGGTCGTCGAGGGTCGACTCGACGACCGACACCATGTCCAGGGCGTAGGACGGCGACTCCGGGTCGAGGAGGTCGAACGCGGCGAGCGCGAACGTCGACAGCGGCTGGTTGAGCGCGAAGTCCTGCTGGAGGTCGACGGTCAGCCGGATCGTACGGCCCTCGGCGTCCGGCTTGTCCAGCTGCTCCACCACTCCGCCGTCGAGGAGTGAGCGGTAGATCGCGATGGCCCGGCGGATGTGCCGCAGCTGCGCCTTGCGCGGCTCGTGGTTGTCCTCCAGGAGCTTGCGCATCGCCTCGAACGCGTTGCCCGGGCGGGCGATCACCGACAGCAGCATGATGTTGGTGACCTTGAAGCGCGAGGTCAGCGGCTCCGGCTCGGAGCCGATCAGCTTCTCGAAGGTGGTGTCGCTCCAGGCGACGAAGCCCTCGGGCGCCTTCTTGCGCACCACCTTGCGGCGCTTCTTCGGGTCGTCGCCGGCCTTGGCGAGCGCCTTCTCGTTCTCGATGACGTGCTCGGGTGCCTGCGCGACGACGAAACCGGCGGTGTCGAAGCCCGCCCGGCCGGCCCGCCCGGCGATCTGGTGGAACTCCCGTGCCCGCAGCGTCCGCACCCGGTTGCCGTCGTACTTCGTCAGCGCCGTGAACAGCACCGTACGGATGGGGACGTTGACACCGACGCCGAGCGTGTCCGTGCCGCAGATCACCTTCAGCAGTCCCGCCTGCGCCAGCTTCTCCACCAGGCGCCGGTACTTCGGCAGCATCCCCGCGTGGTGCACGCCGATGCCGTGGCGGACGAAACGCGAGAGGTTCTGGCCGAACTTGGTGGTGAAGCGGAAGTTGCCGATCAGCTCGGCGATCTTGTCCTTCTCCTCGCGCGAGCACATGTTGATGCTCATCAGCGACTGCGCCCGCTCGACGGCCTGCGCCTGCGTGAAGTGGACGATGTAGACCGGGGCCTGCTTGGTCTCCAGGAGCTCGGTCAGGGTGTCCGTGATCGGCGTCAGCCGGTACTCGTACGAGAGCGGCACCGGCCGCGTCGCCGAGCGGACCACCGAGGTCGGCTTGCCCGTGCGCCGGGTCAGGTCCTTCTCGAACATCGACACGTCGCCGAGAGTGGCCGACATGAGCACGAACTGCGCCTGGGGGAGTTCCAGGATCGGGATCTGCCAGGCCCAGCCGCGGTCCTGCTCCGCGTAGAAGTGGAACTCGTCCATCACGACCTGACCGATGTCGGCGTACTTGCCGTCCCGCAGCGCGATGGACGCCAGCACCTCGGCCGTGCAGCAGATGATGGGCGCGTCCGCGTTCACCGACGCGTCGCCGGTCAGCATGCCGACGTTCTCGGTGCCGAACAGCTTGCACAGGTCGAAGAACTTCTCCGACACCAGCGCCTTGATCGGCGCGGTGTAGAAGGTCACCTGGTCATTGGCGAGCGCGGTGAAGTGCGCACCCGCCGCGACCAGCGACTTCCCCGAACCGGTAGGGGTCGACAAGATCACGTTCGCACCCGAGACGACCTCGATCAGCGCCTCTTCCTGGGCCGGGTACAGCGTGATGCCGCGGCCCTCCGCCCATGAGGAGAAGGCCTCGAAGAGGGCGTCGGGGTCGGCGTTCGGCGGGAGCTGATCGATAAGGGTCACGCCCCCATCTTGCCTGGATTCCGGCCGGATGAGGGAACCGGCCACCGGCACGAAGATCACGGACGATACGCTGCCTTGTCGACCGGTCGTCAACTGAGCGCCGGCGCGGGAGGAATGGGGCGGGGACGAGCATGATGGGACCGGCGCACTCGCTGTCCGGAGCGGCGGCCTGGCTGGGCGTCGGAGCGGCGGCGGCAGCCGCCGGGCACCCGATGCCCTGGCCGGTGGTCGTCGTCGGGGCGCTCATCTGCGCGGGCGCGGCCCTCGCCCCCGACCTGGACCACAAGTCCGCGACCATCTCGCGCGCCTTCGGTCCGATCTCGCGGGGACTGTGCGAGATCGTCGACAAGCTCTCCTACGCCGTCTACAAGGCCACCCGCTCCACCGCCGACCCCCGACGGTCGGGCGGCCACCGCACCCTCACCCACACCTGGCTCTGGGCCGTGCTCATCGGCGCCGGAGCCTCGGCGCTGGCCATCACCGGCGGCCGCTGGGCGGTCCTCGCGATCCTCTTCGTCCATGTCGTGCTCGCGGTCGAAGGCCTGCTGTGGCGGGCCGCACGGATGTCCAGCGACGTCCTCGTCTGGCTGCTCGGTGCCACGAGCGCCTGGATCCTCGCGGGCGTCCTCGACCAGCCCGGCAACGGCGCGGACTGGCTCTTCACCGGCCCCGGGCAGGAGTACCTCTGGCTGGGCCTGCCGATCGTCCTCGGCGCCCTCGTCCACGACATCGGCGACGCGCTGACGGTCTCCGGCTGCCCGATCCTGTGGCCCATCCCGGTGGGGCGCAAGCGGTGGTACCCGGTCGGGCCGCCGAAGGGGATGCGCTTCCGCGCGGGCAGCTGGGTCGAGCTGAAGGTCCTGATGCCGGCGTTCATGCTGCTCGGCGGCGTGGGCGGGGCCTCGGCGCTCGGCTTCTTCTAGCGGCTACGGGCGGGCCTGCCCCAACTGCGGGCCCACTTCGTCCAGCGCCGCTTCACGATCGGCCGCTGAGCACTGGGCGAGCCGCGCCGGGCCGCACGCGCTCACGCGCCCGTGCGGCCCCGCCCGGCTGCCCCGCCCGCGTCTTCGGTCCGGCCGACGGGTCCGGCCCGGCGCCCCCGGGCGGTCAGCCGTGCCAGGAGCGCCATAGGGCCGCGTACGCGCCGTCCGCCGTCACCAGTTCGTCGTGGCTGCCCAGTTCGCTGATCCGGCCCTCCTCGACCACCGCGATCACATCCGCGTCGTGCGCGGTGTGCAGGCGGTGGGCGATCGCGACGACCGTGCGGCCGTCCAGGACCCGGGCCAGCGAGCGCTCCAGGTGGCGTGCCGCGCGCGGGTCGAGGAGCGAGGTCGCCTCGTCGAGGACCAGGGTGTGCGGGTCCGCGAGGACCAGCCGGGCCAGTGCGATCTGCTGGGCCTGGGCCGGGGTGAGCGCGAGCCCGCCCGAGCCGACCTCGGTGTCCAGGCCCTCGTCGAGCGCCCGCGCCCAGCCGTCCGCGTCGACCGCGCCGAGCGCCGCCCACAGCTCCCCGTCCTCGGCGCCCGTGCGGGCGAGCAGCAGGTTGTCGCGGAGCGAGCCGACGAAGACGTGGTGCTCCTGGTTGACCAGGGCCACATGCTCGCGCACGCGCTCCGCCGGCATCCTCGCCAGCTCGGCGGAGCCGAGGGTGACCGAACCGGTCCGCGGGGCGTAGATGCCCGCGAGGAGCCGGCCGAGCGTCGACTTGCCCGCGCCGGACGGGCCGACGAGGGCGAGCCGGGTGCCCGGGGCGACGTCCATCGACACGCGGTGCAGCACGTCGACCCCCTCGCGGTAGCCGAAGTGCACCTCGTCCGCGCGGACCGTCCGGCCCTCCGGCCGCACCTCCGCGTCGCCCGCGTCCGGCTCGATGTCCCGGACGCCGACCAGCCGGGCCAGCGACACCTGGGCGACCTGCAGCTCGTCGTACCAGCGCAGGATGATCCCGACCGGTTCGACCAGCATCTGGGCGAGCAGCGCGCCGGTGGTCAGCTGCCCGACGTCGATCCAGCCGCGCAGGACGAACACACCGCCGAGCATCAGTACGCCCGCGAGGACGAGTGTGTGCGTGAGGTTCACGACCGGGAAGAGCACCGATCGCAGGAAGAGCGTGTACCTCTCCCACGCGGTCCACTCGGCGATCCGCCGGTCGGAGAGGGTGATCCGGCGTGCGCCGAGGCGGTGAGCCTCGACCGTCCGGCCCGCGTCGACGGTCTCGGCGAGCGCCCCCGCGACCGCCGCGTACCCGGCGGCCTCCGAGCGGTACGCCGACGGCGCCCGCTTGAAGTACCACCGGCACCCCACGATCAGCAGCGGCGCGGCGATCACCAGGGCGAGCGCGAGCGGCGGCGCGGTCACGGCGAGCCCGCCGATCAGCAGACCGGCCCACACCACGCCGACGGCGAGCTGGGGGACGGCCTCGCGCATCGCGTTCGCCAGCCGGTCGATGTCCGTGGTGATGCGGGACAGCAGGTCGCCGGTGCCGGCCCGCTCGAGCACTCCCGGGGGGAGCCCGACCGACCGTACGAGGAAGTCCTCGCGGAGGTCGGCCAGCATCTCCTCGCCCAGCATCGCGCCGCGCAGCCGCACCAGCCGCACGAACAGGGTCTGGACGACCAGCGCGAGCGCGAACAGGGTGACGGTGGTTCCCAGATGGAGTTCGCGCGTCCCCTCGGAGAGCCGCTCGACGAGCGAGCCGAGCAGGTACGGGCCCACCATCGAGGCCGTCACCGCGACCGCGTTGACGCCGACGAGCAGCGCGAACGCCCCGCGATGGCGGCTCAACAGATCGCGTACATAGGTGCGCACGGTCGCGGCCGTGCCCACGGGCAGGGTCGTCGCCGACGTCGGGGCCGCCGGGTCGTACGCCGGTGGCGCCAGGCCGATCATGCCGACTCTCCTTCCAGCTCTGCTGCGAGCTTCGATGCGAGTGTGTCTTCCCTCGCCCGGTCGTCCCTGGCTCGGTCGTCCCCGGCCCTGTCGTCGCGGGCCGCTTCGTCGTCGGTGTCGCGGGTGACCACGGCCCGGTAACGCGGCTCGGCACGCAGCAGTTCGCGGTGCGTGCCGACGGCCACCACCTCGTCGTCCTGGACGAGAGCCACCCGGTCGGCCCGGTCGAGCAGCAGCGGTGAGGAGGCCAGGACCACCGTCGTACGGCCCTCGCGCAGCCCCCTCACCCCGGCGGCGACGCGCGCCTCGGTGTGCGAGTCGACCGCCGAGGTCGGCTCGTCGAGGACCAGCACCTCCGGGTCGGTGACCAGGGACCGGGCCAGCGCCAGACGCTGGCGCTGGCCGCCGGAGAGCGACCGGCCGCGCTCGGTGATCCGAGTCCTCATGGGGTTGCCGTCGGTGTCCACGGACGCCTGCGCGAGCGCGTCGAGGACGTCCCCGCACTGCGCCGCGGCCAGGGCGTCCGCGGGCCGGACCGCGCCGGAGGAGGGCACGTCGAGCAGCTCGTGGAGCGTGCCGGAGAGCAGGACCGGGTCCTTGTCCTGGACCAGGACGGCGGTGCGGGCGGTGTCCAGGTCCAGTTCGTCGAGCGGCACCCCGCCGAGGAGGACCGAGGTGTGCCCCTGGCCCGCTTCCGTGGGGTGGCCGCCGAGCCGGTCCGCGAGCCGTCCGGCCGCGTCCGGGTCGCCGCAGACGACCGCGGTCAGGAGTCCGGCGGGGGCGAGCAGCCCGGTGACGGGGTCGTACAGATCGCCGGTCGGATTGCCGTGCCCTTCCGCCGTCGTGGTGGTGGTCCGTGCCAGCGACAGCACCCTGGCCGCTCGCTTGGCGGAGGGCCGGGAGAAGGAGTAGGCCATGGCGATCTCCTCCACGTGGCGAAGGGGATGCAGCATCAGCGCCACCGCGCCGTAGACGGTGACCAGTTCGCCGACCGCGATCCGCCCGTCGAGTGCGAGCCTCGCCCCGTAGGCGAGCACGCCCACCAGGAGCAGACCCGGGAGCAGGACCTGCACGGCCGCGATCAGGGCCCACATCCGGGCGCTGCGGACCGCGGCGCGCCGGACCTCCTGGGAGGCGGTGCGGTAGCGGGCGAGGAACAGCTCCTCGCCGCCGATGCCGCGCAGCACCCGCAGCCCGGCCACGGTGTCCGAGGCCAGCTCGGTGGCCTTGCCGGCCTTCTCGCGCTGTACGTCGGCGCGACGCGTCGCACGGGGGAGCAGCGGCAGCACCGCGAGGGCGAGGACCGGCAGACCGACGGCGACCAGGACACCGAGGGCGGGCTGGTAGAACACCAGCCCCACGCAGACCAGGACCATCGTGAGAGCGGCCGCGGCGAAGCGCGACAGCGCCTCGACGAACCAGCCGATCTTCTCGACGTCAGAGGTGGAGACGGCCACGACCTCGCCCGCGGCGACCCGCCGGGTGAGGACGGAGCCGAGCTCGGCGGTCTTGCGCGAGAGCAGCTGTTGGACGCGCGCGGCGGCGGTGATCCAGTTGGTGACGGCGGTGCGGTGCAGCATCATGTCGCCGACCGCGATGGCCGCGCCCAGCACGGCGAGCAGGCCACCCGCGAGCGCGAGCCGTCCGCCGTCGCGGTCCACGACGGCCTGCACGGCGAGGCCGACGGCTACGGACAGCCCGGCGATGCCGAGTTGCAGCAGCAGTCCCCACAGGAGGGAGCTGACCTGCCCGCCGAGTTGGTTGCGGCCGAGCCAGAAGAGGAACCGGGTGCCCGAACGGACATCGGGAATCCCTGGATCTGCATACGGTAGATCGCGAATCTTCATGTCGTCCCAGGGCTTTCCGTCGCTTCGCCGAGTGGCGCAAACCGTGCAAGGTTCGCGCTGCCGGACCACCCGGGGCAATCGAATTTCTCGTAGAGGCACACAGAACGCGCCAAGGTCGCACGACGCCCCTGGACGCCTCGAACCCCCCGCGCTTCACTCGCGACCCATGAGACATCAGAAGATCATGAGCATGATCGGCGGGCTCGTCCTGGCCGCCGGCGCCCTGCTCACCGCGCCCCCGGCCGCCGCGGACGCTCCCGCCGACCCGCCCCCGGCCGAGTTCGGCAGCGACTGGCACGACCCGCTGACCGCAGCGCCGCCCGTGACCAAGCCTCCGACCCGCTCCTGCGAGGTCCTGCTCGCCGCGGCCCGGTTCCGTGACTTCACGCCGTACAAAGGGAGTTACGCACCTCCGAAGGAGTGCGGCACCCGCTGGAGCAAGGTCGTCCTGCGTCTCGAAGGAGAGGTGAAGGGGCGTCAGTACGACCGCCTCGGCCACCTCGCCGTAGGCGGCGTGGAGATCTTCCGCACCTCCACCCCGCAGCCCTCGCCCGACGGCATCCGCTGGTCGGTGGAGAAGGACGTCACCCGCTATCGCGACACCCTCGGCCGTCCCCAGCCGGTCGAGATGCTCATCGGCAATGTCGTGAACGAGACGTACACCGGCGTCATCGACGTCCGGGTCACGCTCACCTTCTACACGGCCCGTGGCGCTGTGAAACCCGCGGCGAACACCCCCGAACGGGTGCTGCCGCTCGACTCCACCGGCCTGACCACCCCGCGCAACACCGAACGGATCCTCGCCGAGGTGTACGCCACCGGCTCGGGCGGCGGCTGCGAGGAGTACTGGTACCTGACCGTGCCCGACGCGGCGCCGTACTCCTGCAAGGCGACCGACGGGCCGTACCGCGAGGTCAGGATCTCCGTCGACGGACGGACGGCGGGCATCGCCGCCCCCTTCCCGACGGTGTGGACGGGCGGTTGGTCCAACCCCTTCCTCTGGTACGTCACCCCCGGACCGCGCGCCTTCGACATCCAGCCGATCGTCTACGACCTGACCCCTTTCGCGGGCATCCTCAACGACGGCCGCGCCCACCGGGTCGAGGTGTCGGTCCTGGGCGTCCCCGCCGGTCAGACCGGCTGGAGCACGCCCACCAACATCCTGCTCTGGCAGGACGAGGGCCGCGCCGTGGTCACCGGCGGGCTCGACCGGTACGAGGAGTCCGCCCCGCACAACTCCTCGATGCACACGCCGGGTTCGGAGCAGCGGCTGGACACCGAGGGCGGGCACGCGCTCACCGTCGCCGGTCATCTGGACACCTCGCACGGCCGCGTCGACACCACGGTCGCCCGGACCCTCGCGCACACCTCCGTGCACCGCTGGGCCGAGGGCGAGAACCCGGACGCGCTCACCGCGCGATGGACCGACGACGAGAGCGTGACCGTCGGACGCACCACGACCCGCACCCACCGCACGTACACCATGGACGGCGAGACGACGATCGGCGCGGGCGACCGCCTGAAGACGGTGCTGGCACTCGGCGACCGCGCCCACACCGAGGTCGTACGGGGCGGAGAGCGGCTCTCCTGGTCGCGCCTCGACCACAGCTACGCCGGCGATGCCACCTACACCACCGGTGTGCCCCGCGATCAGCGCCATGCGGTCGGGACGACGTCCGACCGCTACCGGCTCCACGGCTCTCGCGGCTGCTACGACCGCACGGTGAGGACGGCGCAAGGGGCCCTCACCGAGGACCGTTTGCGCTGCTGAGCGGTGTGAGAGGGGCCGGTGACGGGTTGGTTTGGAGCAAGGTCCAAGATTTACGTGGATGTTGCATCGGGTCTTCTGTGGAATACACGGCTCCGACATAGTGGCGCGCACTGCGGAAGTTTCTTTCCGCATGACAGAAGTCCGCTACGGAGGAGTGCCCGTGCCGCACGCCGCCCCACCAGCACCGCCCGCGCCGTCCCTCGCGCGCCGCGCAGCCCGTCTGCTGCGCACCTCGCTCTTCGCGCAGGTCGCCTGCGCGCTCCTGCTCGGAATCCTCGTCGGGCGGCTGTGGCCCGAGGCCGCATCGGCCGCCCAGCCGCTCGGCGACGGATTCATCCGCCTCATCAAGGCGATGATCGCCCCGCTCGTCTTCTGCGTGGTCGTCGCCGGCATCACCAAGGCGGGCGACCTCAAGGCCTTCGGCCGCATCGGGATCAAGGCCCTCATCTGGTTCGAGATCGCCACGACCGTCGCCCTCGTCTTCGGTCTGCTCGCCGGCAACCTCTTCGGACCCGGCACCGGGATGAACATCGACCCGGCCACCCTCGACGCCTCCGCCGTCGACGCCAAGACCGGAGGCGGGGAGCTCCCCTCGACCTCCGAGTTCCTGCTGCACTCGCTGCCCGACAGCGCGGTCGGCGCCTTCGCCGAGAACTCGTTGCTCCAGGTGCTCGTCCTGTCCTGCCTGGTCGGCGCCGCCCTGCTGCACCTCGGCCAGAGCAAGGTGCCCGCCATCCTGCCCGCCATCGAGCAGGCCCAGGAAGTCGTCTTCGCCGTCGTCGGCTTCATCATGAAGCTCGCCCCGCTCGCGGTCTTCGGCGCCACGGCCCACCTGGTCGGCGAGTACGGGCTCGGCGCCCTGAGCACGTACGGCAAGCTCATCGCGGTCTGTTACGGCGTGGCGCTGCTCTTCCTGCTCGCTCTGGCGCTCGCCCTCAAGGCGCTCACCGGGATCAGCCTCTGGAAGTTCGTCCGCTACACCCGCGAGGAGATGCTCCTCGCGCTGGGCACGGCGTCGAGCGAGACCGTGATGCCGCGCATGATGCAGAAACTGCGCGCCGCCGGCTGCCGCGACGACGCGGTGGGGCTCGTGCTGCCGACGGGCTACTCGTTCAACCTCGACGGAGCCTCGATCTATCTCTCCGTCGGAACGCTCTTCATCGCCCAGGCCGTCGGTGTGGACCTCGGCATCGGCCAGCAGATCACCGTCGTCCTCGTCCTGATGCTCACCAGCAAGGGCATGGCGGGCGTGCCGGGTTCGGCGTTCCTCGCGCTCTCCGCGACCGCCGCCGCCCTGGGCGTCATCCCGGTCGCGGCCGTGGCCCTGCTGCTGGGCGTCGACCGGATCATGGACGCGATGCGCGTCGCCACGAACCTGCTCGGCAACTGCGTGGCCGTGTTCGTGGTCTCCCGCTGGGAGGGGGCGCTGGACCGCGTGACGGCCAAGGCGGTACTGAACGGTGAGATCCCCTTCGTACCGGAACAGGCCGACGAGACCGCGTCGGCCGAGAAGCCCGTGGACGCCGCCGAGCAGTCCCGGGCGGCTCAGCAGCCGGCGAGTTGAGCGACCGCGGGGCCCGGCCGGTGCGAGCCGGGCCCCGCGCGCCGTTCGCCGCCAGAGCGTGTCCGGCGGACAAGGGTCGGAACGCCCTAGACCGGCTTGACCGAGTCCACGCCCGACCGGGCCTTCTTCCACTCGCCGCGGGTGAAGTCCGGGATCGGCAGCGGTACGCCCTTGGCCTTGATCGAGGCGTGGCTGAGCGGCACCGGCGCCGTCCAGGTCGCCGCGTCGTACACGTCGAAGTCGGGGACCAGACCGAGCTGCATGCACTGCATCAGCCGGAAGATCATGATGTAGTCCATGCCGCCGTGCCCGCCCGGCGGATTCGCGTGCTCCTTCCAGAGCCAGTGGTCGAACTCCGTGGCGTACGCCGCGAAGTCGCCCCACTGGTGCCCCTTGTGGTCCGGCTCCACATAGATCCGGGCCGGATAGTCCTCGAACACGCCCAGCGTCCCGCCCAGACTGTTGATCCGGCTGTACGGGTGCGGCGTGGAGACATCGTGCTCCAGCCGGATCACCCGGCCCTTCTCCGTCTGGACCAGGCTGATCGTCCGGTCGGCCCCGATGTACGTCTCCTTCCAGCTCGGGTCGCCCGGCGGCATCTCCTTGGCGCGGTACTCGGCGAGACCGAGCGCCGGTGTCCCGAAGCTGCTGATGCTGACCGCACGGTCGCCCCGGTTGATGTCCATGTAGTTGGCGACCGGCCCGAAACCGTGGTTCGGATACAGATCGCCCCGCAGCTTGGTGTGCCAGATCCGGCGCCACGGGCCCTCGTAGTACGTGGCGGAGAACATCAGCTCGCGCAGGTCGTGGTTGTACGCCCCCGCTCCGTGCAGCAGATCCCCGAACTTGCCCGCATGCGCCATCCGCAGGACCCGCATCTCGTTGCGGCCGTAGCAGCAGTTCTCGAGCTGCATGCAGTGGCGTCGGGTCTGCTCGGAGAGGTCGACCAGCTCCCACAGGTCCGCGAGCGTCATCGCGATCGGACACTCCACGCCGACGTGCTTGCCGTTCAGCATGGCCGCCCGCGCCATTTCGACGTGGAGTTCCCAGGGCGTCGCCACATAGACGAAGTCCAGGTCGGAACGCACGCAGAGGTTCTCGTAATCGTCCTCGCCATGGGTGTACAGACCGGGGGAGGGCTGTCCGGCGGCGACCACCTTGGCGGCGGCGCGCTCCGCCTTCTCCTTGACCGGGTCGCAGATCGCGACCACCCGCACCCAGGGGAGCGCCAGGAACAGGTCGATCATGCTGCCGCCCCGATTGCCGAGGCCGACGATGCCGACCCGGACCGTGGAGCGTCCCTCGAAGGGGACACCGGCCATGGTGGCGCCTCTGCGCCGGGGCGTACGGGCGGTCTCCTCGGCGGCCGTGGCGGCCTCGGGCGAGGCGGCCGCGGCGTGGCCGGCGCCCAGGGCGCCGAGGCCGATGCCCGCTCCCGCGACCCCGGCCGTGGTCCGCAGGACGGAGCGGCGGCTCGGCGGCTGCGGTGCGTTGTCGTTCATGGAACCTCCAGTAGCTGTGTGCACGGCTGGCTCATGAATCCCGCTCAGGACCCTGGCCGTTGAGACTGGTGGTGCGCAAGGGCGCGGATTGGACTCTTGTGACGGGTAGTTGGACTCTTCCATTCCGCATGGCCGCGTCATGCGGACGACGAGGGCCACTCACCCACATGGGGCAAGGGCCCTCGTCCTGTCGCGCGGGACGTCACGGACGCGTCGCGCGCTCCAAGGCCAGGAGCACGTGCTCATAGCTCCGGCCGGTCGCCCGGTCCATACCGATCTCGCACATCCGGTTCGCCGAAAGATGCGCGTCGAAGGGGCGCGCCGTCACCTCGGCCGCCTCCCGCGCGGTGGCCGAGGCCGTCAGCTCCGGATGGAGCATTCCCCGGTCGCCGGCGAAGGCGCAGCAGCCCGCGTCCTCCGGGACCACGACCTCCTCGGCGCAGGCCCGGGCCAGCGCCGTCAGCTGCTCCTCGTCCCCCAGATGCCGCATGGAGCACGTCGGATGAACCACCGCCGAACCCACCGCACGCCGTACGTCGAGCCGCGGCAGCAGCTCGTCGGCCGCCCACACCAGGGAGTCCAGGACCGTCAGCTCGGCGTGCAACTCCCGGTTGTCGTCGCTCAGATACGGCACCACCTCGTGTGCGATCCCGAGCGTGCACGAGGAGGCGTCGACGACGAGGGGCAGCCGCCCGCCCGCCGTCCAGCCCCAGGCCGCCTCCACGATCCGGTTGGCCATCACCTCGTTGCCGCGCTCGTACCCCTTGGAGTGCCAGATCGTCGCGCAGCACGTCCCGGACACGTCGTCCGGAATCCACACCGGTCTGCCCGCCCGCGCGGAGAGCGCGACCACCGCCTCGGGGAGCGAGGGGCCGGGACGCCCCTCCGGCCCGCCGAAGATCCGGTTCACACAGGCCGGGTAGTAGATCGCGACGGCTGCCGGGCGGTGGGTCCGGGGCAGGCGGCGGCCCGCCGCACCCGGGATCTCCGGCAGCCACTCCGGTACGAGATCGGGGCGCACCGCCTTGCGTGCCAGGCCGGTCGCCGATGCCAGGAGACGGTCCCCGATCCGGTCCGCCGCGGCGACGGCGAGCCGCGCCGACGCCTCCACGGCGCGGAAGCCCCGGGCCGCGAGCGCCGCCACGAACTCCTCTCGCGGCGAGTGCCGCCGATGACGGAAGTCCTTCATCATCGCCCCGGTGTCGATACCGACGGGACAGGCCAGCTTGCATGTGGAGTCGCCGGCGCAGGTGTCCACGGCGTCGTAGCCGTACGCCTCCAACAGACTGGCCTCCACTCGGGAGCCGTCGCTCTGCCGCATCATCTCCCGCCGCAGCACGATGCGTTGGCGCGGCGTGGTCGTCAGGTCGTGGCTGGGACAGGTCGGTTCGCAGAAGCCGCACTCGATACAGGGATCGGCGACCGCCTCGACCTTCGGGATCGTCTTCAGGCCGCGGAGATGGGCCTGCGGGTCGCGGTCGAGGACGATCCGCGGCGCGAGCACCCCGTCCGGATCGATGACCTCCTTCGTCCGCCACATCAGCGCCGTGGCCCTCGGCCCCCACTCCAGCTCGAGGAAGGGCGCGATATTGCGGCCCGTGGCGTGCTCGGCCTTCAGCGAGCCGTCGAACCTCTCCACGGTCAGCTTGCAGAACTCGTCCATGAAGGCGGCGTACCGCTCCACGTCCGCGGGGTCACCGGCGTCGAACGCGAGCAGGAAGTGCAGATTGCCGTGGGCGGCGTGACCGGCGACGGCCGCGTCGAAGCCGTGCCGGGACTGCAGCTCCAGCAGCTCCGCGCAGGCCTCGGCGAGCCGGACCGGTGGTACGGCGAAGTCCTCGGTGATCAGCGTCGTACCCGAGGGGCGTGCGCCGCCCACGGCGGTCACGAACGCCTTGCGGGCCTTCCAGTACCCGGCGATCGTCCCCGGGTCGCGGGTGAAGGCGTTGCTCACCGAGGCGACGGGCGCGACCAGCTCCAGCTCGTCGAGCACGGCGGCCGCCGCCCGCTCGTACGCCTCCTGTGTCGCCGCGTCCGGCGCGCGGAACTCCACGAGCAGGGCCGCCGTCTCCTTCGGGAGCCCGGCCCAGTCGGCCGGCACCCCGGCGACGCTGACCGAGGCGCGCAGGGTGTTGCCGTCCATCAGCTCCACGGCGATCGCCCCGGCGTCGTTGAAGCGCGGCACGGCGGCGGCCGCGGCCGGGAGCGAGGGGAAGAACAGCAGCGCCGTCGAGACCTGCCGGTCCAGCGGCAGGGTGTCGAAGACGACCTCGGAGATGAAACCGAACGTGCCCTCCGAGCCGACCATCAGTCCGCGCAGGATCTGCACCGGCGTGGCACCGTCCAGGAAGGCGTCCAGGCGGTAGCCGTTGGTGTTCTTGATCGTGTGCTTGGCACGGATGCGGGAGACCAGTTCGGGGTCGGCCTCGATCTCGGCCTTCAGCTCCATCAGCCCCGCGCACAGGCGTGGCTCGGCGCGCGCGAGCTCCGCGTCGGCGGCCGGACCGGCGGTGTCCACGACGGTGCCGCTCGGCAGGACACAGGTGAGGGAGGCGACGGTCCGGTACGAGTTCCGGGTCGTCCCCGCGGTCATGCCCGAGGCGTTGTTGGCGACGACCCCGCCGATCGTGCAGGCGACGGCGCTCGCCGGGTCGGGTCCGAGGACCCGGCCGTGCCGCGCGAGCGCGGCGTTGGCCCGGACGACGGTGGTGCCGGGGCGGATCCGGGCGCGAGCGCCGTCGTCGAGCACCTCGACGCCCGCCCAGTGCCGGCGCACGTCGACCAGGATGTCCTCCCCCTGAGCCTGCCCGTTGAGGCTGGTCCCGGCCGCCCGGAACACCACCGCGCGGCCCTTGCCGTGCGCGTACGACAGGACCGCGGAGATGTCGTCGATGTCCTCCGCCACCACCACGACCTGGGGGACGAACCGGTAGGGGCTCGCGTCGGAGGCGTACCGCACCAGGTCGGAGATCTTCGACAGCACCTTGCCGGGGCCGAGGAGCGCGGTCAGCTCCTCCCGCAGGTGCCGTGGAGTGCCGCGGGACTGGAGGTCGGGGACCCGGTCCGGGGCCGGGGTCCGCTTCGTGCCCGGACGCAGGGCCTGCGGGTTCGGCTCCAGCAGTGGCATGTCACGGCTCCCCTCGGCGCTGCCTGCGCCTCCTCGGTCAGCAGCGCCGCCCCGGCACGTGGTCGACCAGAGCGGACAGCAGACCTCCGAGCACCTCGCGCTGATCGACGGTCAATGGAGCAAGGATGTCCTCTGCGGCCGCCCGACGGGCGCTTCGCAACGCGCGCAGCGTGGCGCGCCCCGAGTCGGTGAGCTCGATCCTGACCACCCTGCGGTTCGTCGGATCGGCGACGCGACGCACCCGGCCGGCCGCCTCCAGGCCGTCCACCAGGCTGGTGACGGCCCGGGGGACGACCTCGAGGCGCTCGGCGAGATCGGCCATCCGGGGCGGATGGTCGTAGTGCGAGACCGTGCGCAGCAGGCGGGACTGCGCGGGGGTGATGCCGATCGGCTCCAGTTGCTGCTTCTGGCTGCGCTGCAGGCGTCGGGTGAGGCGCAGCAATTGCTCGGCGAGGAGGCCGTCGGCGTCGGGGGTGTTCATGGGGGAACAATATCAGGACCATGTTCATTGTGAGTATAGGTAACAATGAGCTATGCTCTGATCGACTTCACTGCTCTCACCCCTCGTAGGAGCCCATGCGCCCCCATGAAGAGTCCGAATGGACACCCCCACCGCGCGACCCCGCGCAGCCGAAGGAGCCCGCGCAGATGCGCCGCATCCTGCGGCTCTTCCGTCCCTACCACGGGCGGCTCGCCGTCGTCGGCCTGCTCGTCGGCGCCTCGTCCCTGGTGACGGTCGCCTCGCCGTTCCTGCTGAAGGAGATCCTCGACACCGCGATCCCGCAGGGCCGCACCGGGCTGCTCAGCCTGCTCGCCCTCGGCATGATCGTCACCGCCGTGATGGCGAGCGTCTTCGGCGTGCTCCAGACCCTCATCTCCACCACCGTCGGCCAGCGGGTGATGCACGATCTGCGCACCGCGGTCTACACGCAGCTGCAGCGGATGCCGCTCGCCTTCTTCACGCGTACGCGCACGGGCGAGATCCAGTCCCGGATCGCCAACGACATCGGCGGGATGCAGGCGACGGTCACCTCGACCGCCACCTCCCTCGTCTCCAACCTCACCGCCGTCGTCGCGACCATCGTCGCCATGCTCGCGCTCGACTGGCGCCTCACCGTCGTCTCGCTGCTCCTGCTCCCGGTCTTCGTCTGGATCAGCCGCCGCGTCGGGCGCGAGCGCAAGAAGATCACCACGCAGCGCCAGAAGCAGATGGCCGTCATGGCCGCGACCGTCACCGAGTCGCTCTCCGTCAGCGGCATCCTGCTCGGCCGGACCATGGGGCGCGCCGACTCGCTCACCAAGTCCTTCGCCGAGGAGTCCGAGCGCCTCGTCCACCTCGAAGTGCGCTCCTCCATGGCAGGACGGTGGCGGATGTCCATCATCGGCATCGTCATGGCCGCCATGCCCGCGATGATCTACTGGGCCGCGGGCCTCACCCTCCAGGGCGGCGGACCGGCGATCTCGCTGGGCACCCTCGTCGCCTTCGTCTCGCTCCAGCAGGGTCTGTTCCGGCCCGCGGTGAGCCTGCTGTCCACGGGCGTCCAGATCCAGACCTCCCTCGCCCTCTTCCAGCGGATCTTCGAGTACCTCGACCTCCCCGTCGACATCACCGAGTCCGCGAACCCCACCCGGCTGGAGAAGATCAGCGGCGACGTGGCGTTCGAGAAGGTCGACTTCCGCTACGAAAGCGAGGCGCCCGGCCGGCCGACGCTCGACTCCGTCGACCTGACCGTCCCGGCCGGCGGAAGCCTGGCCGTCGTCGGATCCACCGGCTCCGGCAAGTCCACGCTCAGCTATCTGGTGCCCCGGCTCTACGACGTGACCGGCGGACGGGTGCTGATCGACGGCGTCGACGTCCGCGAGCTGGACTTCGACACCCTCGCCCGGGCCGTCGGCGTCGTCTCCCAGGAGACGTATCTCTTCCACGCCTCCGTCGGCGACAACCTGCGCTTCGCCAAGCCCGACGCCACCGACGAGGAGATCGAGGCCGCCGCCCGCGCCGCCCAGATCCACGACCACATCGCCTCGCTCCCCGAGGGCTACGACACCCTCGTCGGCGAGCGCGGCTACCGCTTCTCCGGCGGCGAGAAGCAGCGCCTCGCCATCGCCCGCACCATCCTGCGCGACCCGCCCGTGCTCATCCTCGACGAGGCGACCAGCGCCCTGGACACCCGTACGGAGCATGCGGTGCAGCAGGCCATCGACGCGCTATCCGCCGGTCGTACCACCATCACCATCGCCCATCGGCTCTCCACCGTCCGCGACGCCGACCAGATCGTGGTCCTCGAAGCCGGCCGGATCGCCGAGCGCGGCACGCACGAGGAGCTCCTCGAACGGGACGGCCGGTACGCGGCCCTGGTGCGCCGTGACGAACACGCGAACGTGGGAGCGGTTGTTCCCCAGAACGTGTGATCGTTCCCGCTTTCGTTGCCCAACTCCCTTGTGACGCCTGATGATTACGGTGCGCAAGCGGCGGGCTGCAGACCGCGGTCGCGCACTGTCCCACAGTTGCACCCTGCACAAGGAGAACGCATCACCATGAACGTGATCACCGACCTGCTCGCCGGCGTCTTCCACTTCCTGGGCTGGCTCGTCTGACCCTGGTTCGTCCGACTCCGCACGGCCGGTATGCGCAGTGCGAGGCGCCGTCGGCTCCCCGTCCCAGGGGGCCGGCGGCGCCGCCGCATGTGCGGGCTCCGCGGTTTCCCGGGTCCGCCGGGTTAGCGTGCGGCCATGACGCACCGGTCCTGGCAGCCCGAACACCGTCGCCGCCGCCCCCGGCTCACCCGCCGCGGCAAGATCGCGCTGCTCCTCGGCGCGGCCCTCGCGGTGACGGCCGCGATCACCGTGCCGCTGCTGCTCCGAGGCGAGGACAAGGTCGAGCCCGTCCCCGAGAAGCAGCGGACCCTGCTGATCCCCGAGGGCTATCGGGCGGGCCAGGTGTACGCGGCCATCGACCGCTCCCTCGGCCTCGCGGAAGGAACCACCCGCGGCGCGGCGGACGCCCCGGCGACCGCGCTCGAACTGCCCGCGGCCGCGGCGGGGAACCCCGAGGGCTACCTCTTCCCGGCGACGTACCCCGTGGAGGCCACGACCACCCCCGAGAGCCTGCTGCGCTACATGGTCGACACGGCGGGGAAACGCTTCGGCACCGCTCACATCGGCGCGGGCGCACAGCGCCAGGGGCTCAGCGTCCACCAGACGGTGATCATCGCCAGCATCGTGCAGGCCGAGGCCGACACCGCCGAGGACATGGGCAAGGTCGCCCGGGTCGTCCACAACCGCCTCGCCAAGGGCATGGCACTCCAGATGGACTCGACGCTGAACTACGCCCTGGGGCGCTCCACCGTGGACACCACGCATGCCGACACCAAGATCGACAGCCCCTACAACACGTACGAGCGTCCCGGACTGCCGCCGACGCCGATCGGGAACCCGGGCGAGCAGGCGATGACGGCGTCGATCGAACCGGCGACGGGCGACTGGCTGTACTTCGTGACCGTGCGGCCGGGGGACACCCGCTTCACCGCCGACTACGCCGAACACCAGGCGAACGTGGCCGAGTTCAACGAGAACCGCCGCGCGGCGCAGGCAGGGTGAATCAGCGGCTCGCCACGGGCTCCCGCTCCAGGAGGCGCCGGATCTCGGTGACGGCGGCGCGACCGGCCCGGTTGGCGCCGATCGTGGAGGCCGAAGGCCCGTACCCGACCAGATGGACGCGCTCGTCCCGTGCGGCTCGGGTCCCCTCCACCCGGATGCCGCCGCCCGGCTCGCGCAGTCTGAGCGGGGCGAGATGGTCGATCGCGGCACGGAAGCCGGTCGCCCAGAGGATCACGTCCGCGTCCACGGTCCGGCCGTCGGCCCAGGCCGCACCGGTCGGGGTGATGTGGTCGAACATGGGGTTGCGGTCCAGGATTCCCCGCTCCCGCGCGCTCCTGATCGCGTCGGTGAGCGGGAGGCCGGTGACGGAGACGACGCTCTGCGGCGGCAGCCCCAGCCGTACGCGCTCCTCGACCATGGCGACGGCCGCCCGGCCCTCCATCTCGCCGAACGGTCCCTCGCGGTAGACGGGCTCGCGCCGGGTCACCCAGGTCGTCTCCGCCGCCACCTCGGCGATCTCCATCAGATGCTGGGTCCCCGAGGCACCACCACCGACCACGATCACCCGCTGACCCGCGAACTCCTCGGGGCCGGGGTAGTTCGCGGTGTGCAGCTGTCGGCCGCGGAACGTCTCCTGGCCCTGGTAGCGCGGCCAGAAGGGACGGTCCCACGTCCCGGTCGCGTTGATCAGCGCGCGGGTGGAGTACGTCCCCTCCGAGGTCTCGACGAGGAGCCGGCCGCCCTCGCCCTCGCGGACGGCGCTGACCTCGACGGGCCGGTGGACACGGAGGGCGAAGCGCTCCTCGTACGCCGTGAAGTACTCGCCGATCACCTCGGAGGAGGGCCGGCCGTCGTCGGCGCCGGTCAGCTCCATGCCGGGCAGCGCGTGCATCCCGTGGACCTTGCCGTACGTGAGCGAGGGCCAGCGGAACTGCCACGCGCCGCCGGGCCGGGGTGCGTGATCGAGCACGACGAAGTCGTGATCGGGCGCGAGACCCGCGCGGCGCAGGTGGTAGGCGGCGGACAGCCCCGCCTGCCCGGCACCGATCACGACCACGTCGACGTCTCGTACGTCCTGCCCGCTCTCAACCCCGAAATCGTTCACGGTTCCACTAACCGCGGTGGGGTCGCGGATCTTCCCGCGCGGGGCGGTACGCTCTGCGGCGCCCGGTGCCCCCCACCCCAGAAGAGGACACCGAGCGCCTGCCGACCGGCCTGAACCGCCCTACCGGCCGCCGCCCGCCACAAGGAGCGGTGCGCCGCCAGGAGCGGAGGCCGGACGTCCGTTCGCCGCCGGCACACCGAGCAGCGGCGATGCGGGGATCCTCGGCAGCAGCCCCCGGGCCGCGAGTTCGGGGGTCACGCCCTCCCCGAACCAGTACGCCTCCTCCAGATGGGGGTAGCCGGAGAGCACGAAGTGCTCCACGCCGAGGTCGTGGTACTCCTCGATCCGGTCGGCGACATCGGCATGGGTGCCGACCAGGGCGGTGCCTGCCCCACCCCGTACGAGCCCCACACCCGCCCACAGGTTCGGCGCGATCTCCAGCTTGTCGCGCTCCAGCGAACCGCCGCCGTGCAGCGCCAGCATCCGCTGCTGACCGACCGACTCGCTCCTGCCGAGCGTCGCCTGGGCCGCGGCGATCGTCGCCGGATCCAGATCGGAGAGCAGCCGGTCGGCGGCCGCCCACGCCTCCCGCGAGGAGTCCCGCGAGATCGTGTGCAGCCGGATGCCGAACCGCACCTCGCGCCCGCGCTCCTCGGCGAGCCGCCGGATCCAGTCGATCTTCTCCTTGACCTGCCACGGCGGCTCGCCCCAGGTCAGATACACATCCGCGTGCTCGGCCGCGACCGGCCCGGCCGCAGCCGACGACCCGCCGAAGAAGATCTCCGGCAGCGGGTCCGGCGGCAGCGCGGTGAGCCCGCCCTCCACCTGGTAGTGGGTGCCGTCGAAGTCGTACGGCTGCCCGCTCCACACGCCTCGGACCACCTTCAAGAACTCGGCCGTCCGCTCGTAGCGCCGGTCGTGGTCCAGATGGTCGCCGAAGCGGCGCTGCTCCACCGAGTCCCCTCCGGTCACCACGTTGAGCAGCAGCCGGCCGCGGGTGATCCGCTGGTACGTGGCCGCCATCTGCGCGGCGAGCACGGGCGAGATGACACCCGGGCGGAACGCCACGAGGAACTTGAGCCGCTCGGTGTGCTGGGCGAGCGCGACCGTCGTCAGCCATGCGTCCTCGCACCATGTGCCGGTGGGGGTGAGCACGGCCTCGAAGCCCAACTGCTCGGCCGCCTTGGCGATCTGTGCCAGGTACTCGATGTCGGGGGCGCGTACGCCGGTCACGGTCCCGGACCGTTTGATGCCGCCGTCGGTGTAGGCATGCCGGTCGACGAGGGTCCGGCCGTCGCCGCCGGTCGGCAGGAACCAGTGCAGATGGACGGTCATCAGGAGGAGGCCTTTCCGTAGCTGCGCGCCGGGGTGGTGGACGGCGGCAGGTTCTTGTCGAAGCGGTGGTCGACGTGGTCGGCGAGGCCGAACACCCTGGGAATCAGCTTCAGTTCGGCGAGCAGGCGGGAGCGCAGCGCGGCGAAGCCGGGGTCATCGGGGGAGCGGGGACGATCGAGGGCGACGGCTGCGTCGTACGCGATGACCCCGTCGCGCATCACCAGCGCCCGGTCGGCGAGCAGCAGCGCCTCGTCGACGTCGTGCGTGACGAGCAGCACCGCGCAGCCGCGCCGCTGCCACGACTCGACCACCAAGCGCTGCGCCTTGATCCGGGTGAGCGCGTCGAGCGCGCCGAACGGCTCGTCGAGCAGGAGCAGATCGGGTTCCCGTACGAGAGCCCGGGCGAGCGACGCCCGCTGCGCCTCGCCCCCGGAGAGGGTCCTGGGCCACGCCCCGGACCGGTGGCTCAGCCCGACCTCCTCCAACGCCCGTTCGGCGACGGCCCGTTCGGGCTTGCCCGGCAGCCCGAGGAGGACATTGCGCCACACCCGCTTCCAGGGCATGAGGCGGGGTGCCTGGAAGGCGACCGCCCGGCGTTTGGGGACGAGGACGGTCCCGGAGATGTCCCGGTCGAGCCCGGCCAGGACGCGCAGCAGGGTGGACTTGCCGCAGCCGCTGTGCCCGAGGAGCACGGTGAACTCCCCGGCCTGCAGGGTCAGATCGAGGTGGTCGATGACCGGGCGCCCGTCGAAGGAACGGGTCAGGCCCTGGATGGTCACTGCCCGGCGCAGGTCGGTCGCCATTGCAGCGGCAGCCTTTCGAGAGTGCGGACGACGGCGTCGGCGATCAGCTCCCCTGATTCGGGAGGCGGAGACGGCCTCCCCAAGCTTCGAAACAGGGGATATGTCGGGCAAGGATTCGGGCGGGGTGCGGCCGACCGTCATGAAGGGGGCTCCGAGGCAGGAGAGGGGGGTACGCGTCAGCGACCGAGGGCACGCCGAGGGCGCGCGCACGGGTGTCAGCGCAGGTGGTGGCTCAGGGGTGAGAGGGCGTCAGCAGCCGCGAGGACACGCGGCGGAGGCCACCCGCAGCAGGTCGATGTGACCGCGCGTGGTGAGCAGGGCTGTACGCAACATGGCGCGAACGTAGCGACTCGTTCCGGTGCCGGTCAACGGTGTCTCGGAGCGTGGACGCGCAATCTCGTGGTACGAACGGCAGGATGCCCCCATGGCATTCACCACCACGGTCCTCACCCTCACCACCGGCACCAGCGAGACGGTCACCGACCTGACCTCGGCCTGCACCCAGTTCCTCGACCGCGCGGCCCAGGGAGGCGACGGCCTCCTCAACCTCTTCGTCCCCCACGCCACGGCCGGCCTGGCGATCCTCGAAACGGGCGCGGGCAGCGACAAGGACCTCCTGTCCGCCCTCCACCACCTGCTCCCGGCCGACGACCGCTGGCAACACCGCCACGGCTCCCCGGGCCACGGCCGCGACCACGTCCTCCCGGCCCTGGTCCCGCCCCACGCGACGGTGCCGGTGATCAGGGGCGGTCTGGAGCTGGGAACGTGGCAGTCGATCTGCCTGGTGGACACGAACAAGGACAACCCCGAACGTCAGGTGCGGTTGACGTTCCTCGGGTAGCGGCGGACGGGGCCGCCCCGGGCGTCGTGCTCGTACACCGTACGACCGGCGCGGCGTCGGTCCGAGGCGTCGGCTGCGCCCGGCGTGCCTGCCCGGCGGGTGCGGGGCACTCTGGAGGCATGGCCCGAGCCAATGACCAGGTCGAGGCGCTGCTCCAGGAGTACGCCGAGTTCATCGCGATCCGGGGAGGGGAGGCCTTCAAGGCGAGGGCCTACGAGAAGGCCGCACGTGCCGTCGGAGGGTATCCGGAGGACGTCTCCACCCTGGACGCGAAGGGGCTGCGGGAGATTCCGAACGTCGGCAAGTCCGTCGCCGACAAGATCCTGGAGTATCTGCGGACCGGCCGTATGTCCGTCGTCGACGAGGCCCGGACGGCCGTGCCGGCAGGAGTGCGCGAGCTGATCGCGATCCCGGGGCTGGGGCCCCGCAAGGCCATGGTCCTGTACGAGGAGCTGGGCACCACCACCGTCGACCAGTTGATCGACGCCATCCACCAGGAACGGCTGCGCGACCTGAAGGGCTTCGGGGAGCGGACCGAGGAGAACATCCTGCACGGCATCTCCGTCCTGCGGAAGGCAGGCGAGGGCCGGATCCTCGTGAGCGCCGCCATGGACATCGCCGAGCAGCTCGTCGCGGAGCTCTCGGAGATCCGCGGCTGCGTCCGATGCACGTACGCGGGGTCCCTGCGCCGAATGAAGGAGACCATAGGCGACATCGACATCCTGGTGGCGGCGCGCCGGTCGGCCCCCTTCATGGACGCCCTCGTCGCCCTTCCGTCCACGGCCGAGGTCATCGCGCAGGGTGAGAAGAAGACCTCCGTGCGGACCGTCACGGGTCTCCAGGTGGACCTGCGGGTCCTTCCCCCGGCCTCCTGGGGCGCGGGGCTGCAGTACTTCACCGGCTCCAAGGCGCACAACATCCGCACGCGCGAACTCGCGGTGCGCCAGGGCCTCAAGCTGTCGGAGTACGGACTCTTCGACGCCGAGAGCGGCGAGAGCCTCACCTCCGCGACGGAGGAAGCGATCTACGAGAGGCTCGGACTGCCCTGGATCCCGCCGACGCTGCGCGAGGACCGCGGAGAGATCGAGGCCGGGCTGCGCGGCGAACTCCCCGAGCTCCTCACCGAGAAGAGCATCCGAGGCGATCTGCACACCCACACCGACCTCACCGACGGGCTGGCTCCGCTGGAGGACATGATCGCCGAAGCCGCGGCCCGGGGATACGCCTACTACGCCGTCACCGACCACGCCCCGAACCTGTCCATGCAGCGCATGACCGACGAGAAGATTCTCGCCCAGCGCGAGCGGGTACGCGCACTCGACGGCGTCCACCACGGGATGCGGCTGCTGCACGGCACGGAACTCAACATCGGCCCGGACGGCTCCTTGGACTGGCCCGACGAGTTCCTCGCGGACTTCGACATCTGTGTGGCCTCGGTCCACTCCCACTTCACCCAGAGCAGGCGGGAACTCACCCGCCGGCTCATCCGTGCCTGCGAGAACCCGTACGTCGCCGTCATCGGCCATCCCACGACCCGCCGGATCGGCAAACGCCCGGGCATCGACGCCGACTTCGACGAGGTCTTCAAGGCATGTGCGCGGGCGGGCACCGCTCTGGAGATCAACGCGCATCCCGAGCGGCTCGACCTGTGCGACGAGGACATCCTGCGCGCGAAACGGTACGGCGTGAAGTTCGCCGTGAACTCCGACGCGCATGCCATCACGCATCTGCCGTACATGCGCTACGGGGTGGCGACGGCACAGCGCGGCTGGCTGACGACGGACGACGTCATCAACACCTGGCCGCTGACCAAGCTGCGCCGGTTCCTGGGCAAGGGAGGCCGGCGCAGGAAGGGCGGCTGAAGCGTTGTGGTGGCCGGTCAGTCCGGACGCCTTCTCAGCGGCGTCGCGGCCGGATTAAGATTGCTCTGCGTGCCGGTCGACTCGCGGTGTGTGGTGCAGGGGTGTTGTCGTCCATGACCGGTTTCGCATCTCGTCATCGGATCCGTGACTCATGGAATTGGGTGACCCATGCCGCCTCGACTTGTCGGCCATCAAGGCTCTCTGGCAGGACAGAACTACCCGATCGGCGCCACACCGGTAACCCTGGGCCGCAACAGCGACAACAGCATCGTGATCACCGGGGGGAACGTCTCACGCTTTCACGCCGAGGTGCGCCGCGAGCGCCATGGATTCGTGCTGTACGACAGCGGCAGCAGTAATGGAACGCGAGTCAACGGGGTCCGTGTGACCTCGCACGAACTGCAGCCCGGAGATCTCGTCGAGATAGGAACCGAGACGTTCCGCTTCGAAGCGGCCGATGCGATGGAGACCATCCTCGACCTCTCCGTGCTGCGGCCGCTCACTCCTTCCAAGGCGACGCTCGCGGCAGGGCCGGTGCTCAAGGTCACGGTGACGGGTGGCGGTCCCGTCGGCCTGAGTTTCGCTCTGCTCCTGGAACACCTCATGGGGCAGCGCGTGGCGATCACCGTGTACGACGGCCGGTGGGCCCAGGACGGGGCGAAGGTCGTCTGGAAGGGCGAGGGGCAGGGCAACGTCAGGCGGCAGCAGGTCGTCACCGTGCAGAGCCGCCAGTACCTGAACCTCCCCGAGGAGGTGCAGGGGCGGCTGTTCCGCGGCGACGCGTACTCCGAAATGTGGCCGGTGGGACCCGATTCGCTCCGTGGCTACAACCCGAGAAACCTGCGGATCGCCTACATCGAGGACACCCTCCTCGAATTGGCCAACGAAAAACCGGATCGGATCCGGCTGGTCCCCGAGGCGTTCGACCCGGCCGAGTACCACAAGGCCGAGTCCGGGGACCACGTGCTCGCCGTGTGCGAAGGAGGTCGCTCCCGAACGCGGGAGCATTTCACCGACAAGTTCGGCAACGCCGACAAGTCCATCTACTCGCTGCACGGTCAGCACATTCAGGATGTCGTCCTGGGCCTGCGCGTCAAGTCGACTCTGACGGACCCCATGACGGTCCTGCTGACCGTGGCTCAGAACCGCTTCCTCCTCAATGCCCTTCGCGGCGAGGGGTTCCTGAACATGCGGCTCACCGATGCCGAGGCCGCGGAAGTGGTCGGCATCGATCCGGTGCGGCATGTGTTCGAGGATTGCATCGCCTCACGCCCGTGCGTCATGGGGCGGGACGATCACGGTGACTTCCAGTGCTCGACGCACAGCACGCTCTTCCTGCCCGCGATGGTCAGGGGTTCGGCCCTGTGGAAGCGGGTGTTGCAGGGGCTCGCGCTGTTCGGTGTCGCCGAGAGGGATCTGAGCGCCGTCACGGCCTTCCGGCTCGACATGGTGCAGCGGCCCAGGTTCACGACCCGGCTGCGCTCGGCCACGTCGACCTCCCCGGGGACCTACGGGTTCCTGCTCGGCGACGCCGCCAACGCCATCCACTTCTGGCCGGGCCGCGGGCTCAACAGTGGACTGGGCTCTGCCATCTCGCTGGCTCGATCCCTCAACGGCGCATGGACCGGAAGGCCGTTCCGGGACGCCGACTTCGCACGCCACGAGGCGGCCATGTCCATGCTGCAGTACCGGCACAAGAGCCGAGCCTGGAACACGATGATCACCACCGACGAGAAGGGCGTCAGCTGCGCGATCAAGGAGAAGATCGCGCAGAGCATCGAAGAGTCGGAAGGGAAGGACCTGGACAGGAACGCGGACACCGACGCGCTCATGGAACGGCTGCGGGGGATCCGTGACCGGTTGTCGTCACGCGTTCCCGGCATGCCCGACGACCCGACGCTCCGGGACCACCTGGAAACGCTCGACTCCGGCACCCTGCGGACCCTGTTGGAGAGCGGGGCGTGGGACACACTGATCGTCGGGGGCGAAGAGGTGGACATCGACATCTTCTACCGGCAGGACGCGCCGGCCACGACCGCTCCCGAGAAGGCTTCCGCCGCGACGTGATCATGGAACGGGTGCCGGGCCGAACCACCCCCGGCACCCCCGGCGCGCGCATGAACGTCGTCACCACCTGTGCGGGGGTGAGGGCTTGCCCGGGTGAAACGGGCATCGACCGCCCTCACCCCGTGGCCGAAGTGCCCGCGAGTTCCCTTTCGAATCCGGACAGCAGGGCGGCGAGAGCGAAGTCGAAGCGGGCCTCGGCCGCGTCCTCGCCCGCCTCCCGGGCGGCGGCGACCAACAGCGGGTACGCCGTCGGGTCCAGCGAGGCCAAGCTCCCCGCTCCGTCGATACGGCCCGCGTGGGCGGCGGCGTGCCCGACGGCGAAGCTGGTGAGCGAGTAGAGGACGTCCAGGGTCCTGGGGAGGGAGAAGCCCGCCTCGTGCAGCATCTCCACCACGGCCTCCAGTGTCCCCAGATTGCGGGGCGTCAAGGCGGGCCGGGACAGCAGCAGCGGCGCGGCATGCGGATGCGCGCCGAGCGCGGCGACCAGCGCGCGGGCGTAGGCGCTCAGATCCTCGCGCCAGGTGCCGGCGCCGAACTCCGGGGGAACGGCCTCGGCGACGACCTGCTCGATCATGCCGTCCAGCAGGGCGGTCTTGTTCGGCACGTGGTGGTAGAGGGTCATCGCCTCCACGCCCAGCTCGGCGCCGAGCCGCCGCATCGACAGGGCCTTGAGCCCCTCCTCGTCGACGAGTCGCAGCGCCGCCTCCAGGACGGCCTGCCGAGTAAGCCCCGCACGCTGCCCGCGAGCCCTGTTGGCCGCCATGGCCCCCTCTTCTCCGTGCCGGAAGCACCACGGACCGATTGACGATTCTTACGCTGTAAGTATAACGTCCCGCAGCAGTCTTACGTCGTAAGAATCAATGGGTCGGAAGGCCCGACGGAGACGAGGGGACGAGCGCACGATGACCATCACCGAGCCCTCCGAGGCGAGGAATCAACCCACGCGGCCACCGGACCACGCAGGTCCTGCCCAGCACCGGCCCCCGGAGGGGCGGGGCACGGCAGAGCTGCTGCGGCCGTACGCAGGGGGCTTCGCCACCGTGATCGTCTTGCAGGTCATCGGCGCGGTGGCGGGGCTGGCACCGCTGCTCGCGGTCGTCGAGCTGGGTCGACTTCTGCTCGAATCCGGTCCGGTGGACCATGACCGCGTCCGGCTCGTCGTGGTCGCGGGCTCTGTCGGCCTGCTCGTCAAGCTCCTGCTGACGGCCGCAGCGGCGGGCATCGGCCATCTGCTCGACGGGCGCGTGCAGTTGGAGTTACGCCGGCAGCTGGCCGCTCGCCTGGGTCGAGTGCCGATCGGCTGGCTGGCCCGCCGCCATGGCGGTGAGCTGGCGAAGCTGGTGGGCGACGACGTCGGCGCCGTGCACCCGTTCATCGCCCACACCCCCGGCGAGCTGGCCTCCGCCTTCGTCGTGCCGCTGGTGTCGCTGGTCTATCTGTTCACCATCGACTGGCGGCTGACGCTGATCACGCTGATGCCGGTGGTCGCCGCGGTGGCGCTGGTCCCGCTGATGATGACCCCGGCCCGGCTGCGCGAACAGGCCGACTTCGACACGGCGATGGCGCGGATCGCACGCTCCGTCGTGGAGTTCGTCCAGGGCATCGCGGTGGTCAAGATCTTCGGCGGGGGCGAGCGCGCCCATCGCGAGTTCCGCGCCGCCGCCGACGACTTCGTCGCCGTCTTCCGTCGCTGGGTGCACGGGATCTCCCTGCCTGCCGCGGGGATGCAGCTGGTTCTCTCGCCCCCGTTCGTGCTGCTGACCGTCCTGATCGGCGGTGCGGCACTGATCACCGGCGGGGGGATGGCCCCGGCCGACGTGCTGCCGTTCCTGCTGCTCGGACTAGGACTGACCGCCCCGGTGGCGGCGCTCGGACACGGCTTCGACGAGCTGCAGTCCGCACGCCGCGCGGCAGGCCGGATCCGCGAGGTGCTCGCGGTGCCGCCGCTGCCGGAGCCGGACCGCCCGATCGCGCCGCGCGGCCACCGGGTGGAGCTGCGCGACGTCCGCTTCGCCTACGAACCGGGCCACGACGTGCTGCGCGGGATCGACCTCGTGCTGGAGCCGGGGACGGTCACCGCGCTCGTCGGACCGTCGGGAAGCGGCAAGTCCACGCTCGTCCGACTCCTGCCGCGGTTCGTCGACCCGACGAGCGGCTCGGTACGTCTCGGCGGGGTCGACCTGCGCGACCTGGGCAGCCGGGAACTGTACCGGCGGGTCTCCTTCGTCTTCCAGGACGTCCACCTGCTGCGCGCCTCGGTCGCGGACAACATCGCGCTGGCGGTCCCCGACGCCCGCCCGGACGAGGTGGAACGCGCCGCCCGTCTGGCCAACGTCCACGACCGCGTCCTCGAACTGCCGCGAGGGTACGGGACGGTGATCGGCGAGGACACGCGGCTGTCGGGCGGTGAGGCCCAACGGATCGCACTCGCCCGCGCGTTGCTGGCCGACACTCCCGTCCTGGTCCTCGACGAGGCCACCTCCTTCGCCGATCCGCTCACCGAGCAGGCGATTCGCCGAGCCCTGGAAACGCTGCGGGAGGACCGAACGGTCCTGGTCGTCGCGCATCGCCTGGAGACGATCGCCGGCGCCGACACCGTCGCCGTCCTGGAGGACGGAGTCGTCGTTGAGCACGGTACGCCGGGCGAACTGCTCGACACGCCTGGGAAGTTCTCCGCGCTGTGGCGCTCCGGACATGCGGCGGGCCCACCCGGAGGGGGTGAGCGGCCGTGACGCCGCACGGCCCCGACGATCCGGCGAAGACGAGTCCGCGAACCCCCACCCACCAGCGAGGAGTCGAAAGTCGATGATCCGCGTACTGCTGCGCGTACTGGGCCACCAGTACGCCCGGCCGATGATCCGCACCCTCGCCCTGATGGCCGCGACAGCGGTCGTCGAGGGCCTGTCCTACTCCCTGCTGGCACCGGTGCTGCGGGCACTGCTCGGGGGCGCACCGAACGACGCCTGGCCCTGGCTGGGCGCGTTCGGCGCCACGGTGGCGGCCTATGCGGTGCCGCGCTACCTCGGCGACCTCTCGGGGTTCCGCGTCGGTGCCGCGCTGCTGCACGGCGTCTACCACCGCCTCGGCGACCATCTGGCCCGGCTGCCGCTCGGCTGGTACGGCGCGGCACGGGTGGGCGAGGTGTCCGTCCTGGCAGGTCAGGGCGTTCTGCGGGCGATGAGCGTGCTCGCGCACCTGCTGGCGCCGGTCGTCTCCGCCGCCGTGACGCCGCTGACCATCGTCGTCGTGATCCTCTTCCTCGACTGGCAGTTGGGCCTTGCCGCGCTGGCCGCCGTCCCTGTCGTGGCGGCGATCCAGGTCCTGACCGGGCGTTCGGCGGCGGCCGAGGACGCGGAGCGTGCCGCACGGGACCACGAGGCCACCGGGCGGGTCATCGAATACGTCCGGGCCCAGCCGGTGCTGCGCGCCGGCGGCCGGAGCGCCGAACGCTTCCGTCTCCTCGACGACGCCCTGCTCCAGGTCCAGCGCGCCTCCCGCCGGTCCACGCTGTCCGCGCTGCCCGGCGCGTTGGGCCTGACGCTGACGGTGCAGGCGGCGTTCACCGCGCTGCTGGTCCTCGGCGCGTACCTCGCGCTCGGCGGAAGTATCGGGGCCGCGGAGCTGCTGACGGTCCTGGTGCTGGCCGCACGCTGCGCGGAGCCGCTGCTGTCGCTTGCCGACCTCGGCGGCAGGCTGCGCGGCGCGCGCGGCGAACTGGCCAGGCTCGACGCGGTTCTGCGTACGGAACCGCTGCCGCAGGCCCCCGACCCGGTCGAGCCGGTCGGCCACGCGTTGGAGTTCGACTCGGTCACGTTCCGGCACGAGGGGCGCACGGTGTTCGACGGCCTGTCGCTGTCCGTCCCCGAGGGGCAGCGACTGGCCGTGGTGGGGCCGTCCGGTGCCGGTAAGAGCACCCTGCTGCAGCTGCTCGCGCGGTTCTACGACGTGGACGCGGGCGCCGTGCGCATCGGCGGCGCGGACGTGCGCGCGATCCGTACCGAGGCGCTGATGGAGCGGTTCGCCGTCGTCTTCCAGGACGTCTACCTCTTCGACGGCACCATCGAGGACAACGTCCGCCTGGGCCGCCCCGGCGCCACCGACACCGAGGTACGGGCAGCCGCGGCCGCGGCGCGACTGGACGAGGTGATCGAGCGCCTGCCGCAAGGATGGTCGACCACCGTCGGAGAGGGGGGTGCCCGTCTGTCGGGCGGCGAGCGCCAGCGCGTCTCGATCGCCCGGGCCCTGCTGAAGGACGCGCCGATCGTGCTCCTCGACGAGATCACCTCCGCGCTGGACCCGGTCAACGAGGCCGCCGTTCACGCCGGCATCGAGCGCCTGATGGCGGGTCGGACCGTGGTGATGGTGGCGCACCGGTTGCGCACCGTCCGGCATGCCGACCTCATCGTCTTCCTCGACGCCGGGAGCATCATCGAGGAGGGCGGCCACGACGAACTGCTGCGCCGAGGCGGCCGCTACGCCGACTTCTGGCAGCTCACCCAGGCGTCGGCGCCGGTCCTGCCGATCGCGGGCCGGGGTGCGTAAGCCGGGATGTCCGGACGAAGGCCGGCGGACCGACCCCGGACAACGCGGACCAGGCCCTGATCCGCCGGACACGCCCTAGTCCCGACTGCTCCGGGCTGGGCCGTGCCGAAGGCTCTGGGCGTCGATGACCTCTCCCTCCATCGCGGACGCCGCTCGAAGCATCACCGCTTCGGGAGCGGTGGGCTTGCGGAGGAGGAGCAGCGCCGCGTCGTCGTGCAGTCGGCCGCCCACGTGCGCCAGCAGTTCGTCGTGGAGCGCCGCGAGGGTGCGCGTCGGTTCGTCTGACACGTGCTGCGCCAGTCTCTCGGAGAGCGGGTAGAACCGGCGGCCGCGGTCGCGGGCCTCCGTGACCCCGTCGGTGTAGAGCAGCAGCTGATCGCCGTCGGCGAAGGGCAGCTCGTGCAGGGCGGGGATCTCGCCCGTGAGGGCGCGCAGACCGAGGGGCGGGGCCGGATGGGCGGGTTCCACCGGCACGACCCTGGATCCGCGGACCAGCAGCGGAGGCGCGTGTCCGCAGTTCACGACCTCCAGCACGCCTGGACGGGGGTGCCCGGCGACCACGGCGGTGACGAAGTCGTCGCAGCGGAGGTTGCGCGCCAGACTCCGCTCGATCCTGTCGACGACGGCGAGGAGGTCGGGCTCCTCGTAAGCCGCCTCGCGGAAGACCCCGAGCACCAGAGCGGCGACCCCTACGGCCGGCAGCCCCTTGCCTCGGACATCGCCGACGATCAGCCGGATTCCGTACGGGGTGGGCACGAGGGCGTAGAGATCTCCCCCGATACGCGCCTCCGCGGCCGCGGCGCTGTAGCGGACGGCCACCTGGAACGGGCCGACGACGGCCGGAACGGGCTGGAGGAGGGCTTGCTGGGCGGCCTCGGCGACCGAGCGGACGGCAGCGAGGACCCGCTCGCGACGTCCGCGCAGCGCGCTGGCCAGGCCACTGGCGAGGGTGACGGCCCCCAGGGCGGACAGCGCGGCCGCCAGCTCATGCCCCGGCGCACCGTCACGCATTCCGAGGGTCACGCCCAGCACTCCGGCGAGGAGGCCGACACAGAGGACTCCACGAGGCCCGTTGGTGGTGGCGGCCAGCGCGGGCCCGGCGGCGAGCAGCGGCAGCCAGGTCAGCCCGGCTCCGCCGAGGAGGTCGACGACCACGATGACGGAAACGATCAGCACGGGCAGCACGGGCGTACCGGAGGCGAGCTGCACCAGGACGCGCTTACGAGTCACCTTCCCTGGGGCGACTCCGTGCTTCCTGGGGGAACGGGCCGGCCCGTGCTCTCGGGTGTGACTCATGTGTTCGCCCGTAGTCCTCACCTGTGTGCGGAGCATGCGCTCCATAAAATGTCCGTTAAGTACAGGAAAGGTGCTGGGCTCAGGCGCCACAAGGGCATGATTTTCAGATAGTGAGTGAGAGGCCCCTGGTCACGCGACTCGCGGCCGGCAGCAGCCGCGTCCGGATCTCCTCGAGGCGGGAGAGCCGGTCCGCCCGCAAGGAGACGCCGAGCGAGCCGAGTGTGTCCCCGCTGTACACGGGCACCGCGACGCAGACCGTCCCGAGGGAGTACTCCTCCATGTCCGTGACGGCCGGCGCCAGAGGGGAGTGCTCGAGCCGTCGGAGCAGTTCCCCGACGTCCGTGATCGTCCGCGGCGTGAGATCTGCCAGATGGTGCCGGGAGAGATAGTCCCTTCGGGACTCCTCGTCCAGCTCGCGCAGCACCGACTTGCCCAGCGCGGTGGCGTGACCGGCGTCCTCGAACCCCACCCAGAGGTCGACCCGGGGTGCCCGAGGGCTGTCCACGATCTCGGCGACCCGGATCTCGCCGTCCTCAAAGAAGGTGAGGTAGGCGGCGGTCGCGAACTCGTCGCGCAGCGCGGCGAGCGTCGGACGGACCCGGCTCAGCAGCGCCTGCCCACGGCCGGCGGTGTGGAGCGCCTGCATCTTGTCGCCCAGGATGAACCCGCCGTCGTCCAGCTTCCGCAGGTATCCGTCGTGGACCAAGGTCCGCAGCAGGTGGTAGGCGGTGGCCAGGGGCAGCCCCGTCTCCCGTGCCAGCTGCTTCGCCGGCGCGCCGTTCCCGTGTGCGCTCACCGCCTCCAGCAGGCGGAAGGCCCGCTGCACGGACGTGATCAGCGTAGGGGCGGGGCCATCATGGGCAGCCATACGACCAGCGTGCGCCGGGTGCGTGAGACAGGCAAGATTCCCCGGCTCCGCGCGGGCATCGACCCCGCCGGCGCCTCCGGCGAGAAGGGTGGTCCGGAACGATCTTGGCCTTCAGGAGCGGGGGATCTTCGTGTGATGGGACGAGAGCCAGGTCCTGAAGTCCTGGAGCCCGGGGTTGAGGGCCCGTACGGCAGTCAGGTCGCGAGCTGCGGTGAAGTGCTCCTCGCAGTCACGGTAGAACTGGAACATGTTGCCCACCTCGTCGGCGCCCGGGAAGCCCTGGGCACGGTAGGCCTCCGGGGTCAGCGGCCGGTACGCGATCGGCACGCCGACCTGCTCCGTCAGCTCGGCGGCCATGGCGCCGACCTTCAGGTGTTCGCCCGCGATGCTCACCGTCGCGCCGATGAGATCGGTGCCGCGCTCCAGGACGGCCAGTGCCGTCCTGCCGATGTCCACGAAACTGATGCCGGACAGCCGGCTTTCCCCCATCGGAAAGTTCAGGACCAGAACACCGTCGTCGGCCCGCTGCGGGGCGAACGTGTCGAACAGGTTCTCCCAGTAGAAGGTGGTCCGCAGATACGTCGTCGGCACGCCGGCCTCGGCGAAGTACACGTCGGCCTCGGCCTTGGCGTCGAAGTGCGGGACCTTGTAGGAACCCTGGAGGGTGGGCATGCGGGTGTCGTCGCGCGGGATGCAGTCCCGGGTGTCCTCCAGCGTCGACCAGACGGCGTGCTGGACCCCGGCGTGACCGGCCGCCCTGGCGAGCGCCTCGGCCTGCGCCTTCTCGTGCTCGGCGTTCATGCCCTCCCAGAAGTCGGTCACCAGATACGCGCCGTACGCGCCCTCGAAAACCGGCCGCAGGCTCTCCTCGTCGTCCATGTCGGCCCGGACCACCTCGGCTCCGATCCGCCTGAGCTCGATCGCGGGCTCCAATTCCGGGTGGCGGGTCACGGCACGCACCGCGAAGTCGCCCTCGCCCTTCCCGAGGATCGCCCGTGCGAGAGATCCGCCTTGGCGCCCGGTCGCGCCGAACACGGTGACGACGCGCTTCTCCGCCATCGTCCCCGCCTCCTCCGTTCATGTACTGCCCTCGTTGCCACCTCCCGCGTCCGCCGGAGGAGGCTGCGACGCGACTACCCGGTCGAGCGCCGGCCAAGCACCCCTCTGCCCGGCCGACGGGGGCCCTGACCTACCCGAGGGCGGCCGCGCGGCGGCGCGCCAGGACCTTGGCGTACAGCAGATGGACGATGGCCTCGGCCGCGAGCAGCAGTACCACCAGCCAGGGCGCGAGGGTGTCCGCGCCGAGGACGACGAGGAGGGGGATTCCGATCCCCGGCACCGCCCAGACGGCGACCTGACGCACGGGCCGGCCGAACCTCAGGGCGATCAGGGCGTGCGCCGCGTGGTACATCGCCAGGCCCCCGCAGAGCGCCCACACCGCGCCGCGGGCCAGGTGGTCGTGACCGGACTCCTCCACCGCCGTGGCCAGTCCGGCGGCCATGGAGATGACGGCGGCCGTGACGAAGAAGTGCAGGAAGCCGGCCACGTCACGGGCGAGCAGGTAGGCGTCCCGCCCGCCGACGGCGCCGATGACCCGCTCCGCGGCGGTCGAGGCGAAGTCGAAGTACGACCACCAGAGCGCGGCCAGCAGGACGAACCCGAGCACCGCCACCACACCGGCCGCGGCGGTCCAGGTGTGGTCGGTGGAGGTGATCAGGGCCAGTACGGACTCGCCCAGGACGATGATCACGAAGAGTCCGACCCGTTCGACCAGGTGGCCGGTGTGCAGCCGGCCCGGGACGCCACGGCCGCGCGAGGTGAGCAGCAGGATCATCTCCGCGATCAGCAGGCCGGCCCAGACCGGGTAGATCCAGGGCGCCGGTACGGCGGCGGAGCCGGCCCAGAGCAGTCCGGAGAGCAGGCAGTACGTCAGCGGACGCCAGCGCGGGATCTTGTCGGGCGCGGGGAAGCGGGTGGCGGGCCACCACAGCGCCAGCAGCACGAGGCGCGTCCCCGCGTACCCGAGGGCGTACGCCGGGGCCCGGTCGCCGTCGGCCTCCGGCACCGCGGCGGCCATCACGGCCAGGCAGAGCATCGCGGCCAGCATGGCGAGGCGGCGCCGGGCGCTGTCGTCCTGGAACAGATTGGCGGAGACGGTGAGGTTCGCCCACATCCACCACGGCGGGAAGTAGAGCGCGAGGAAGACGCCGAAATCACGCCAGCTCGGATCGCCGTGGAGACCGTGCGAGAGCTGGGCGACGAAGGCGACGAACACCAGGTCGAAGAAGAGCTCCAGCCATCCGGCGTGCCGGGGCTCGGTCGGGGGCGCGGGGGACGGAGCCGTGGTGTGCGGAGTGCTCATCGGGCCATCCGGAAAGGGCGGGTTTCGACTGCGACACGGACTGGCTGCATCAGATCACGGATCAGCCCTGGTCGCCGCCGAACATGCCTGGGCGGAGCCCGCGACGACCCGATGCGGGGCACGTCGACGATCAGCGGCGCCCTTGACCCGCGGATCCACGCACCCGGGGTTCCGTGCCGGGTTGTCGGCACTCTCACGGACGGCCTTTCCGGTCGTGAGCCTCCGCCCTTGAGTCGATCGCGCTCCTTGTCGTCCAACGTCTCCCGGCGGGCGAAGAGTTCGGCGGCGGCCCGGCCGATCTCGCCCTCGGCGGTGCACGGTGGTTCCGGTGGACTGGCCTCCGCTTCCCCCGCCGTGGCGGTATCTTCACGTCACGTACACAGGATCAACACAGAGCACGAGAGGGCACCTTGAGCCAGCAACACCCCGGCCCGCCGCACCAGCCCGACCAGCCCCCGGCGTGGGGGCAGCCTCGGCAACCGGGGCCCTACGGGCCGCCGCCCCAGAAGAAGAAGCTGTCCACCGGGGCCATCGTCGGAATCAGCCTCGGTGGCCTATTCGCCTTCCTCGTGATTCTCGGCGCCGTGGCCGGGGGCGAGGAGACCGCGGACGGCAAGGCGGCGGCGCAGAAGCCGACGCCCACCGCCCCCGTCACCTCCGCGAGCACGCCGGCCGCCAAGGCCACCGTCCCTGCCGGGCCGTCGTCCATCGAGCCCGGCAAGAAGGCGGAGACCGGGCGGCTTCCCGACTTCGTGGGGAAGGGGCTCCAGTACGCCCAGGACGAGGCCCAGTCCCTCGGCTTCTACCGCCTCCGCTCCCACGACTCCCTCGGCCGCGGCCGCAACCAGGCCTTCGACCGGAACTGGAAGATCTGCTCCCAGACGCCCGCTCCCGGAACGCACAAGACCGACGTCACCATCGACTTCGGCGCCGTGAAGCTCGAGGAGAGCTGTCCGAAGAACGACATGGGAGCACAGCCCGACGCCGAAGCGGGCGGCACGATGCCCGACTTCGTCGGCAAGTCCGTCAAGGTCGCTCGTGGTGCCCTGCCCTCCAACGCGAGCATCACGGTGAAGGACGCCGCCGAGGACCGCATGGTCCTCATGGAGTCCAACTGGAAGGTGTGCGCGCAGAATCCCAAGGCGGGCGCCGGACTCGACGGCCGGCCCATCACCCTCACAGCCGTGAAGTTCGAAGAGAGCTGCCCCTAGGGGTGTCCGGCCCGGCCTGGTCGACGGCCCGGTGCCCGCGTCCGCCCCTCGTCGGCGGGTGCGGGTTCACCGCCCGTCGGCGGGCCAGGGCTGCTTCTCCGTCGTCTCCTCGCCCCCTTGGTCGAGCCGGAACGGCGGGTACGCGTCCGTCATCAGGCCCGCGTAGGCCGCCACGCGGAGTACCCAGCGGTTGAGACCGACCACCAGGACGAACAGATCGCGCGGATACCGGCCGGTGAACGCGAGGGCGATGGCCGCGAAGAGGGTCAGCAAGGTGATCAGACCACCGCTCCACCAGCTCGCCCTCATGCCACCGGCGAAGATGGCGATCACGAGGTAGTGCGGGATGGCGAGCAGCCACCACTTGACGAGGACGAGACCGCGCGAGAGCCGTTCCGGGTACGCGATGTCCAGCCGCGCCGGGTAGTCGGGCTCCGGACCCAGGCTGAAGGGCGGGTAGCGGTCGGTGCCGAGTGCGCTGTACGAGTAGTAGGAGACGCGCCAGGACCAGCGCAGCACCCCGAGATTGAAGTCGAACAACGGGCGCGGATAGCGCTCGGTGAAGAGGATGGCGAAGAACGCGATCACGGTCACGATCAGGAACGCGAGCCAGAGGAAGATCAGCACGATCCAATGGGGGATCACCAGCACCCATTTGACCAGCCACAACCAGCGGGACAGCGGGGTGTCGAGCCGGGCCGTCACCGTGACCGGAGGGTAGGAGGAACGGGAGGTGTCCATATCGTCACTTCCTCGCCGGACCGGTGGTTTCGTACGGGGGCCGGTCGGCGCCCCACCTTCAGGATCACCCCGTTCCGCCCTTCGGCCCACCGGAGCGGGAGCCGGGGGATACGCCCCTACGGCCCCGCCTGCTGCCCGCCCGCCGGCCCCGCCTCGATCCGGTGGCGTACGACCGTCGTCAGGACCGCGAGCCGCGTCGACGCCGCCGGCACCGGGGCGGCAGGGTTCTCGATGCGCCGGGCCGGCTCCGGGAGCTGGGCCAGGTCGGCCTCGAAGCGGGAGCGCGCGGCGTCCAGGGTGTCGGGCGGCTCCGTACGGAGCCCGCCGCGCATCACGGTCCGCAGCAACGGCTCCGTACCGTCCGGCGGCTCCTCATTGGCCAGGCCGACGACGTCCCGGAGGCCCGGACCACGGAAGACCTGCTTGGGGGCGGGCGCCGTCACCTGCGTGGACGCGAGCCTCATGACCGGACGCCCCTCGTACTCGACGAGCTTGTAGGACGCATCGAGATACGGGGCGTCGGCGGCGACGCCGATCTTCGCGCCCACGGCGAAGACGTCGATCGGTGCCCCGTCCCGTACGAGCGAGGCGACACCGTACTCGTCGAGCGCACCGCCCGCGATGATCCGGACGTCCCGCAGCCCCGCCGCGTCGAGGGTGGCCCGGGCCCGGTGGGCGCGCGCCCCGATATCGCCGCTGTCGATACGGATCGCGCAGCCCGGACCGCGCCCGAGGTCCGTCAGGACACGGGCGGCCGTCGCCACCCCACGGTCCGTGTCGTAGGTGTCGACCAGAAGGGTCACCGGGCCCGGGTGGGTGCGGGCGAAGGCCCGGAAGGCGTCCTCCTCCGAGGCGAAGGACTCGACGTACGAGTGGGCCATGGTGCCGGACGCGGGAATGCCGTACTGGGCGGCGGCGGCGACATTGCTCGTGGCGGCGAAGCCGACCAGCGCGCAGAGCCGTGCCGCCTGCAGACCGGCCGCCGGTTCGTGGGTCCGGCGCGAGGAGGAGTCCACGAGAGACCGCCCGGCGGCGGCGAGCACACACCGTGCCGCCTTGGCGGCGACCGCCGTCTGATGACAGAGGAGCGCCACCAGATACGTCTCCACGAGCCTGGCCTGGGGCAGCGGCGCGGTGACCTCCAGCAGGGGCTCACCGGCGAAGACGAGCCGCCCTTCCGGGACCGCGCGGACCTGGCCGTCGAAGGACAGCCCGTTCAGCGGTTCGAGCTCCTCGGCCGGCCGCCCCAGGGCCTCCGCGAACGCACGCACATCGGACCCGCCCACCCGGAACCGCGAGAGGTGGTCGAGCGCGGGTTCGAGCCCGGCGGCCACGAGGAACCCATGCCCCGGCGGCAGGTCGCGTACGAAGAGGCTGAAGGTGGCCGGCGCCCGCATCTCCTCCCGCAGGTACGAGAGCGCCATCGTGACCTCGTACAGCTCGGTCGTGGTCACCAGGGACATACTTCGAGGATGCGCGGCCGACCTGCGCGCCGCACGCGCAAGGGACGCACGACGCCC
This sequence comes from Streptomyces sp. NPDC059567, assembly GCF_042735655.1. NCBI lineage: Bacteria > Bacillati > Actinomycetota > Actinomycetes > Kitasatosporales > Streptomycetaceae > Streptomyces > Streptomyces sp. NPDC059567. The sequence continues at coordinate 42,870 of NZ_JBHWBS010000024.1, forward strand.
GATTGCCGCACGAGGTCACCGGCCGGTCAGGCGAACGGGAACCCCACCAGGTGGTAGTGGAGCAGCATGCCCGTCGTCGCGATCGCGGCCGCCGCCGTGATCGTGAACAACAGACGGCCGGTGAAGGTCCACCACCCGCGGAGCCAGGCCGCGACCGCCCCCGCCACCACGCCCAGGGTCGTGGCCACCAGTGCCGCACCCAGCACTGTGACGGCGGACAGGAGCGGCGCCCCCAGGGGGATCATCTCCATCATCGCGTTGCCGTCCACGACGACCGCCGCGAGAGCGGCCGTGAATGCCGCCGCGATCAGGCCGGTCACCGCGGCCGTTGCCCGGGTGGCCCGGGCGGCGGGCGGATGCGGGGTCCGGCCACGGGTGCGCCGTAGCAGGGCGGTCGCCGGGAACGCGATCGCACCGATGACCAGCCCGCCCACGCCGAAGGCGAGCAACCCCTTGTGCAGGGCGGGGGATTGACGCCAGGTCAGTTTCTCGTACGCCGTCGACGGCATCGCCGACGAGACCAGTACCCCGCGCTTGGTGAAGGCGAGCGTCGCACCATGGCCGCCGCGCTCGCGGAAGAGGCCGTCCCCGAGGGCGAGCCAGCTCTGCTCGGGCTGGTCGGGGTCGAGGGAGAGACCGGTGGTGCGCAGTCCGTTCGCGCCGTCCTTCTCCACGGTGACCGACGAGACCAGGCCTTCGACCGCCATGAGGCTGGTGCGGCTGACCCGGGCGGGGCGGTACGTGCCGGTGTACGAGTCGAGGGCGGGGTCGGTGCCGGCAGCGCCTGCGGCGCCCGGGGCCGCGGTCGCCGGGCGCTCCGGGACCAGGGCGTCCACGATGCGATGGATCAGGTCCTTGCCGTCCCAGGCGGCCCGGCCGTCCTCGCCGTCGCCGTTGAAGACGACGAACACCCCCACGTCATGGCCGGGGACAAGGAGCAGGTTCGAGTGGAAGCCGGGGATGTCGCCGTCCTTGAACCAGCCGGTCCGCCCGTCGCGCCGCCACTCCTCGAAGCCGTAGCCGAGGCCGGGCAGCCGGGGGTCCTGCCGGTGGTGCACCTGCTGCATCAGACGGTTCGCCGGAGCCTCGCCGGCGAGCTGGTCGGTCATCCAGCGGCCCATGTCGGCGGCGGTGCTGACGGCCCCCGGCCCGGTCGGGCTCCACGCGCCGTACTGGCCCTTGTCCGCGGTCCAGCCGGACGTACCGCTGGGCCGGTAGCCGCGGGCGAGACGCGCCGCTATCGGCTCCGGCTGAGGCTGGGCGAACGTCGAACTCGTCATGCCCAGCGGCCTGAGGATGCGCTCGTCGACGTACGAGGGGAAGGGCCGGCCCGAGGCCTCGGCGACGAGCTGGCCCGCGAGCGCGTAGCCGTAGTTGTCGTACGAGGCGATCGTGCCGGGGACGCGGATCCGGGGCGGGCGGCGCGTCACGAGGCTTTCGGCGAGCGGTTCGACGTCCTGCGCACGGGCCATGCTGCGGCCGACGAGGTCGCTGTCGAAGCCGGCGGTGTGGGTGAGCAGTTGGTCCAGGGTGACGGGGTGTCCGGGAAACGTGTCGGGGACGGTGACCGCACGGAGGTGGTCGTTGACGTCGGCGTTCGGGTCGATCCTGCCCTCGGTGACGAGCTGGGAGGCGGCCTGGGCCGTGAACAGCTTGGCGAGCGAGCCGAGGAAGAAGGTCGTGCGCCGGGGGTCGACCGGCGTCCTGGTGGCGATGTCGGCGACGCCGTAGCCCTTGGTCAGGACGGTCCTGCCGCCGGAGACGACGGTGACGGCCGCACCGGGGATGCGGTCGTTCGCGAGGTAGCCGGCGACGGCGGTGTCGACGAGGGAGTCGAGAGCGCCGGTGCGGGAATCGCGGGCGTCAGGGAGGGCATCGGCGCTGGGCGGAACGGCCGCGTGAGCGGGTGTGGGGACGGAGACCAGCGTGGCGGAGGTGATCGTCATCGTGATCGTGGCGGCCATCGTGGCGAGGGCCCGTATCGGCGTCGTACGCATAGGTCGACGATCTCGTCCGGACGTGGGCCCGCGGCAGTGCGAGCCGCACCGGTCTCTGTGTATTTCACATGGGTGGGCCGGGTGCGGTGCCCGGCTTGCGTCTACCGTGACCCCATGAACGCCCGCCAGGCCGACCGGATCGCCGACGGCTCCGAATCCGGTCCGACGCCCGCGGTCGTGTCCGTGGTCCTCGTCGTCGTCATTCTCGGATTCTCCTTGGAACCCGGTGTCCTCCAGCCGCGCCCGGCCGCCGTGCCGATGCTGCTGCTCCAGATGATCACCTGCCTGCCTTCGACGCGGCGGCTGCGCGGGGCGTGGACCCTCGCCGCGCAGATCCTGCTCGCGCCCTGGTCCGGCCTGCCCGGCTTCCTCGGCGCCTCCGTGCTGCTGGTCGTCGAACGGCCCGTCCGCTGGGCCCTGTTCGCGGTCGTCGTCATCGCCGGTGGGCTGCTCGCCCCCGGCGACGGCGGTGTCCATTCCGTGCTCAACGGCATCGGCAACGCTCTCGCCCACGGCCTGATCATCTACGCACTCACCCGGCTCACCGACCTCTACGCCGAACTCCGCGCCACCCGCGACGCATTGGCACAGGCACGTGTCACGGCCGAGCGGGAGCGTGCCGGGCGGGACCTCGACGCGGTGCTGGGAACGGCCCTGGCGGAGATCGTCCGGCTGGCCGGAGGGGGAACGCGGGGAGCGCGGCAGCTGGTGACGGTGGCGCGGGCGGCGACGGATCGCGTACGAGCCGCTCCGTCCGCGCAGTCCGCCGACGGCGCGGACATTCCCCTGGGCGCCCTGACACCCCGGCTCGCGTGGCCCATCGTCGTCGCCACCCACATCGAGTACCTGATCGTGGGCGCGGCCTTCCTGCTCGACGACGGGGTGACGGGCGGGCGATTCGCCGCGTACGCGGCCGCGTTGACGGCCGTCGTCGGTCTGCAGGCGTACCACTCCCTTCCGCGTCCGCCGGGGGTACGTCCCCGGTGCGTGGCGTGGACGCTCGGCGCGCAACTCGCCCTCGCGCTGGGCGTACTGGCGGCTCCGGACGGGCCGTACCCCCAACTGGTGGCGTTCGCGGCGGCCTCGGTGCTGATCGTCCTCCCGGGGCGCATCGCCTGGCCCGCGGCAGCGGCACTGACTGCCCTGGTGGCGGTCGTGGCGCTCGTACGGACGGACGGCCCCGGAGCCCGGGGCGCCGCGGTCCTGGTCCTCGACGTCGTGGTGATCGCTCTGGTCTTCCACGGCCTGGCTCTGCTCACCGGGCTGGTCCACCAGGTGCGGGAGGCCCGCGGAGCGCTCGCCTCGCTGGCGGTGGCCCGAGAGCGTCGACGCATCGCCCGGGACGTCCACGATCTGCTGGGCTACGGACTGTCGGCGATCGCGCTGAAGGGCGAGCTGGCGGCCCGCGACCCGGACCCGGTACGAGCCGGCGGCCATCTCGCCGACGCGGCGGCGCTGGCGAGCCGAGCACTCGCGGACCTTCGGGCGATCCCGGGGGACGGCACGGAACTCACGCTCGCCGAGGAGGTGGACTCCGCCCGGAAGGTGCTGGCCGCCGCGGGCATCGCCGTGCGGGTGCGGGGCGAGGTGGAGCACGTCGGAGACGCGGCGGCGGCGCTCTTCGCCACGGTGCTGCGGGAGGCGGTGACGAACGTGCTGCGGCACGCCCTGGGGGCACGACGGTGCGAGGTGGAGGTCGGCGCGGGGCTGTTGCGGGTGGCGGACGACGGCCGCGGGCCGCTGGCGGAGGGAAGCACCGCGGCGGCCGGCGCCGGCGGCAACGGGCTGGGGAATCTGCGCGAGCGCGTGGCGGCGTTCGGCGGGCGGCTGGAGGCCGGGTCGGCCCCGGACGGCCGCGGCCACGTCCTGACCGTCCGGCTGGAACCCGAGCCCGTTTCCGGGCCCGTCTCCGTCGGAGGATGACTCCGCGTCATCCCAGCCAGCCCTCCTCCCGGGCGATCCGCACCGCGTCGAGCCGGTTGCGGGCTTCGAGCTTGGTGACCGCCGCGCCGAGGTAGTTCCGTACGGTGCCCTGGGTGAGGTGCAGTTCGCGGGCTATGCGCTCGAGTTCCGCGCCGGTGGCGGCCAGCCGCAGCACGTCGGTCTCGCGGGGGGTGAGCGGACTCTCCTTGGCGGTGAGCGCCGCGGCGGCGAGCTTCGGGTCGATGACGTGTTCCCCGGCGGCCACGCGGCGGATCGCGCCCGCGAGCTGGTCCGGCGGGGCGTCCTTGAGCATGAACCCGCCGACCCGTGCGGCGAGTGCGGACCGCAGCGCCTCCGGGCGGCCCAGCGCGGTGAGGATCATGACCCGGCACTCGGGAAGCGCGACGGAGAGGTCGCGGGCGGCGGAGAGCCCGTCCGTGCCGGGCATGTCCAGGTCGAGGACGGCGACGGTGGGCCGGTGGGCGAGGGCTGCGGGGACGACGGCGTCCCCGCGGGCCACTTCGGCGACGACATCCATGTCGTCCTCGAGACCCAGCAGGGCGACCAGCGCCCCGCGGATCAAGTGCATGTCCTCGGCCAGCAGAATCCGGATCATGGTTCCTCCCCCGGAAGGATCGTATCGGCTGCCGAGGGGGGCGGTCCGACGTGCGTTCAGCCGGAGGGTCGCCGTGGCGGTCGTCCCGCGCGGTCGTCGTTCAACGCTGTGAGCCGGGGCTGGGGTCGGAGGGGTCAGGATCCGTCCGCGGCCGCGAGCAGTGCGGCGACGTCCAGCTTCCCCATGGCGAGCATCGCCTTCATCGCCCGCTGGGCGCGTGCCTCGTCCGGATCGGTGAGGAGCTCCTCCAGGACGGACGGCACGACCTGCCAGCTCAGACCGAACCTGTCCTTGACCCAGCCGCACGGGCCTTCCTGCCCGCCCTCGGACAGCTTGCTCCAGTAGTAGTCGACCTCCTCCTGGTCCGCGCAGTCGATGAGGAAGGACACGGCCTCGTCGAAGGTGAACTCGGGGCCGCCGTTGATGGCGGTGAAGTGAGTGCCGTCCAGGACGAAGTCGACGGTCAGCACGGTTCCGGCCGGGCGGGGGCCGGCCTCGCCGTAGTAGGACACGTTCTTGATCTCAGAGTTGGGGAAGACCGAGCAGTAGAACTCCGCGGCCTCCTTGCCCTGCGTGTCGAACCAGAGGTTGGGGGTGATCCGGGGCATCGCGTTCTCCTGATCTCGCGTGACCGCCGTCCGGCGGCCCGGGAATCATGGCTCCACCACGCCCCGAATCCACGCAACCAGCCCCTGCGCCCCCTCAGGTCCATGCGGAAGAGGGAAGCCAGGTGCCGATCCGGCGTCCTCCGTCCACGGTCGCCCCCTACACCGGCCGCGCGCCCTGGCACCACGCCAGCGTGTTCCGCGGCGGGCGGCGGCGCCGACCGGCGGTGTGGAGGCCCTCGGGAGGGGTGCGGCCTGCTTCGCCGTCATCTGCGGAGGTGGGCGCCGACAGGCGTCGGCGAGCACACCGGCTCGCCCGGGCCTAGCGTGGATGTGCAGCCGATCCGCCGGAGAAGGGGTTACGGCCATGAGCAGCGCCATGGACAAGGCCAAGGGCAAGCTCAAGGAGGTCGCCGGAAAGATCACCGGCAACGAGCGGCTTGAGGCAGAGGGCAGGACCGACCAAGCGAAGACCAAGATCCGCGAGACGGTGAAGGGCGTTCGTGAGCGTGCCGAGGGCATCAAGGACTCACTCAAGCGCGACCGCTCCTGATCGAGCCGGCCTCGGAGAGCTCGTGCGGGGCTGGCCGGCTGTCGGTTGTCGCCAGCCCCACCGGCGTCCCGTGGCAGTCCGGGTCAGGGCATCTCGTCGGGGTCGCAGCTGGCCCGGCGCAGCCCGATCGTGCGCAAGGCGCGCATCAGGGCTTCGGAGTCGCCCTCGCGTACGACGTGGACGGCTCCGTCAACCGCGAGGGCGGACATGGCTCGGGGCACGCGGTCGGCGGCCGTCCGCAGGACCACCCCGCTCGGCGGGTCCAGCGCCCGCACCCCGCGGAACATGCGGAGGACCTCCGGGGCCGCGTCGAGGCTGTCGAGCCCGGCGACCAGGGACAGGACAGTGATATCGGGCAGCAGGACGCGGGCGTGCGCGAGACCGATCGTGGGGTCGTGTGCATGTGACACGACCCGGAAGTGCGGGTTGCGCTGGATACCCGAGCGCAACAGTTCCAGCTGCTCACCGTCGGGCACGCCGACCACCAGGACCGTCATCACCCCACCATCCTGCTTTCCGGCACACCGCGAGGCGACCCGAGACACGGAGCCGGGGCGGCACGCCGACTCGTGAGGAGCGTCCGGGGGGGCGTGCGACCAGGCGGAACTCGCTCCGCACCCGCATGAGTGCGGCAGCACATGATCGGATCGGACCGCAGCGGTCGGGTACAGCAAGGGGTTCTTCCGGCAGGGTTGACCTCGAAAGGAGGCCTCGTGATCTCGGTACTCAACCGGCTTGTCGATCTCGTCGAGGAGCGCCTCGCGGAGGAGCTCGACGTCAACGGATTGGCCAGGGAGCTCGGCACGACCGAATACCACCTGCGCCGGATGTTCTCGTCGTTGGCGGGCATGCCGCTGTCGGAGTACGTGCGCCGGCGCCGCATGACCGTGGCCGCCGCCGACGTCGTCCGCGGCGAGGACGATCTGCTCAGTATCGCCGTCCGGCACGGATACGGCTCGACCGAGGCGTTCGGACGCGCGTTCCGCGCGGTCCACGGCGCCGGTCCCCGTGACGTGCGCCGCGACGGAGGCCCTCTACGTACACAACCACGGCTCAGGATCCGTCTGACCGTCGAAGGGAGCATCCCCATGGACACCCGCCTCGTCGACCGCCCCGCGTTCCGGCTGGTCGGACACGCCGCCCGGGTTCCGCTCATCCACCAGGGCGTCAACCCGCACATCCAGCAGCACATCACCGCACTGCCGCAGGAGGAACATCTCCGGCTGAAGGCCCTCGGCGACACCGAACCGGGGGGCCTGCTGCAAGTCTGCGACGACCTCGACCCCGACGGCACGGAGGGTTCCGAACTGACCTACCTGCACGGGGTCGCACTCTCCCGGGACACGGCGTCCCCCGACGACCTCGACGCCATCGAGGTCCCGGCCGGCAGGTGGGCGGTCTTCCGCACCGCCGGACCGCATCCGCAGGCCCTGCAGACGACCTGGGCCGCGACCGCGACCGAGTGGTTCCCCTCCAACCCCTGGCGTCTCCGCCCGGGCCCCTCGATCGTCGCGGTCCTCGACCGCGCGGACGACTTCAGCACCGCGACCTGCGAACTGTGGCTACCGGTCGAACCGGCGTGAGGGACTGGGGTCACGGAGAGCGTTTCGTAGACCCTGCGGCGAGGACATGAGCTGTGGTCAGCGTTGCCAGGGGCGGCGTTTGCGTTGGACGGCTGTCAACCACGACTGAGGCTTTTCGACGCCCGCGAGGCTGGTCAAGTTCTCTTCAGTGGCGCGGTCTTGAACCTGACGCAGGAGTTCGCTCTCGTCGCGGCGTACCGCTTCACGCAGTGCTTCGCAGGAGCTGATGCCCGCGCCGAGGATCAGGTGCAGCATGCGGGGGTCGCCCAGGTCCTCGTGGACTTGCGCAAGCAACGCTACGTCGCGCATCTGCTGGATGCTCACGGCGGAAGCCTTCAGGTGTGCGGCCAGCTGCGCCTGTAGCCGAGTGGTGTGGGTGAGGCGGGTGACTTCGCCGGCGGTGGTGATCCCCGCTTCCTGAAGCGTCACACGATGTGGGACGAACGCGGGCAGGTCAAGGAACTCCTGGGGCGGCAGGGCACGTACCAGCTGTCTGAACCTTCTGTCGGAACGCAGCTTTCGAAAACACGGGTCCGCGGCGGCGTCCATCCTGTCGTCGTCCGTGACGAGCGCGAATTGCAGATCGTCCAGCGCGTACTCACGCTGCTGCTTGCGGATCTCGCGAGGCAGCCGGCGCAGTTCGGCCAAGAACATGTGCAGGCACGCGTGATCGTAGGTCAGCCGTGGTGACGGGTCGGAGCCCTCGTGGGAATGTTCTTTCGGGACTCTGTACAGGTACACACCCTTCAAGGCGCCGATACAGCGCAGAAGGTTCACAGCGAGCGGGCGCATCGCCTCGGCTTGTCCTTGCAGCTGCTTTCGGTTCCAGGATGTCGAACACAGGCGGTAAAGCTCGTCCGCGGAGTTCCTGGCGTTCTGCAGATAGGCCTCCACATGGGTGCCTTCGTCCCGGGAGGCCATGTCGGCATTGAGCCACTGGGTGGTGCGGCTGTACAGGACGCGGATCTTCAGCGGCACCCAGCCTTCCTCTTCATCGGGCTTTTCTGACAGACCTGATCGTTCGTACTCGTTGTCCAGGGTCCGCGCGAACGAGGCAAAGTTCGTCTCTTCGTGCGGGATGTTCGCGTAACCCGCCCACAGGTACTCGAAGCGTGCCAGCACGTTCCCTGGATCCTCGTCGGTGGCCCGGGACAGGAGATCCACACGCTGCTCGCTGCGATTCTCGTTTCCCAGAAGCGACTTGCTCTTCGCGATGACTTGCAGCGCGACGCTCTTCCACTTCCGGGCCCCGCACAGATCCTCCTTCAGTTCCTGGTGCACTTCGCTGAGGTGCACCAGGACGAAGGCGGCAGCGCCGGTGAGCATCTGCGCTCTTGTCCGGTCCTGGTCGGTGTCCAAGGGGAGTCCGAGTTCCATCCTGCTGAACACCGCGCTCTCCGCGTGCCGCCCGTTGCGGGAGACAGCGGTCGCCACCCTGTTGTCGTCCACGAGTGTCACGCGTGCCCGCCAGGTGAGATCGGGCCGAAGGGCGAAGAACAGACGCGACAGTGCCCCGACGACGTGGCCGGCGGGCAGCACGCTCAGTTCTTCAGTGGGGATCTTGCTCAGAGAGGTTGTGGCCAGAGCGGAGGTGGCCCGATTGAGAGCCTTCGGTGTTTCCGTGCCGAGCCCCTTCATTCGGGCCAGCAGGTAGTCGGTGGCGGCCGCGTTCACGTTCCCGTCGGGCTGCTGCACTTCCACCTGGAGGCGCAGGTTCTGCCCGAACGCCGTCGAAGTCAGGAGAACGCCGATCAGAGCGAGAGCGATGTGGGCCGCCATCAGGCGCGTCTCGTAAGCGATGGGGACCATCAGAATCACGATCGCTGCCACGACCACAAGGCCGAGTGAGACGACCAAGGCCAGCCAATCCAGGAAGCGGCTCTGGCGTGTGCCCCACCACACCAGCAGGCCTGCACCTACCCCGATCGCGAGAATGACCAATGCTGCGATCCAGCACTGCATCCACGTCGGGGTGAAGGGATTGAACATGGCGAAGAGAGGCGTCATGATCGCCGCGCCGACCAGCAGAGAGAGGCCGACGCCCTTCGTGATGCGCCGTACCCCGGTCGGCCAGGCGACTGAGCCCACTTTCACCCAGAGCCATGAGGACAGACCGGCGAGCGCACCGAGCGCCAGGAGCCCGATCGCGCTGAAGAGCACGAGTCTGCCCACGGGGAGGACCCAGTCCCCATAGAACCGATTCCAGTTCGATGCCGCCGTCGGCAGGGGGTGAATCTCCAGGTCCGCCACCTGAGCGATACCTGCCACGGCGCCCGCGTTGGCCGCATCAAGTCTCAGTGCGGCGCGGAACATCCGCTCCGCCCGGTCCAGGTCTCCCGAGCGAATCAGTTGCTGACCATCCGTGACGTGCTCCGCCGCGGCCTGACGCGCTGCTGCCACGAGTGGTAGGCCCTTAACGGCACAGTTGCGCTCGTCGTCGGCCGGCTTCACGGATTCGTACAGCTTCTTCGCCCGGTCGAGTGAGCCGGCTTTCAGGTGCCCCTCGGCGGCAGCGCAGACCTTGTCCGCCGCAGGGTTCGAGGGAGCGGCACCCACCACCATCAGGACGGTGAATGTCACGACCGATGCGGTCCGGCACACGCGTGTCCACATGCCCGCAAGTCAACCGACTCACGGGGGAGAAGGCTCCTTGAACGTGGTCGAGACAGGTGTCATCGGCCACCTTGGGGCGATGTGGCTCGGAATCGAAACTCCCAGACAGGAGCCCTATTGGGCCCGTCGCCATGGGGCGCGCACTGGACTGGGGGAGTGGTGTGCCCGGTCAGGGGGCCAGCCGGGTCACAGCGGGAGGAATGGACGGCAAGCACTGCCGCCGACAGGGGCAGGCGGGATGGCCCACTCAAGGTTTGTCGCAGATCCTTGTGAGCCGGCCGGCTGGGGGAATCCTGAATCCTGGATCGCGTGGTCGATCGCGGATCATCCTCGTAGGACGACGGCACCGACGCCGTCGTCGCCGCCGGGGTCGAAGCCGGCCGACCGTGTCGTGTCCAGACTGTCCACCTTGGACCACAGCGGCCAGCTCGCAGCGTCCACCAGCAGCTTCCAGACGATGTCCGGCGAGGCGCTGGTGGTCACGGTGACGTCAGTGGTGATGGTCGCCACAGGCGACGCCCGGGGGTTTCGAGGCCGGCCGTAAGGGGTGCGTGAAGAGGGGGCCGGTGGGCGTATGGACGGCGACAAGGAGTCTGGGATCCGTACCCGGCGGCCCTCAATCTGTTCCTCGACCTGCTCACTCGGAGGAACCAGCACCATGGCCATAGACACGGGCAAGCCGACCACGGCGGCAGAGGGCACCGGCACGGAGGAACCTCCCGATACCGGAGCCGGTGACCGGCACAAGCTCACCGCGCTCCAAGGGCTCGCCGCGCTGTCCCTGGACGCGATGGCGTCGGTGGCGTACGGGCCGGAGTCGATCGTGCTCGTGCTGGCGGTCGCCGGAGCGTACGGGATGGGCTTCACGCTCCCCGTCACGCTCGCGATCGCCGCGCTCCTCGCCGTGCTGGTGGCCTCGTACCGGCAGGTGATCGCCGCGTTCCCGGACGGCGGCGGCTCGTACGCCGTGGCCAAGCGGCACCTGGGACGGCGTACCAGCCTCGTGGCCGCCGGCTCCCTGATCCTCGACTACGTCCTGAACGTCGCGGTCTCCGTCACCGCCGGTGTCGCCGCCCTGACCTCGGCCTTCCCGCAGCTCTACGGTGAGCGGACCTGGATCTGCCTCGGCGTCCTCGTCCTGGTCACGGCGGTCAACCTGCGCGGTGTCGTCGACTCCGCCAAGGCGTTCCTGCTGCCGACCGCCCTGTTCGTCGGCTCGATCCTCGCGATGATCACGGTCGGCCTCTTCCGCGACGGCCCCGTCAGCACCGCCTCCGCCGAGGGTCATGCCTCCGCGCTCGGCGAGGGCGCCACCGCCGTCGGTGCCCTGCTGCTGCTCAAGGCCTTCGCGGCCGGCTGCTCCGCCCTCACCGGTGTCGAGGCCGTCGCGAACGCCGTACCGTCCTTCCGCGCCCCGGCCGCCCGCCGCGCCCAGCGCACCGAGGTGGCCCTCGGCGCCCTGCTCGGCGTGATGCTGATCGGCCTGTCCATCCTCATCGGCCGTTTCCACCTCCAGCCGGTCGAGGGCGTGACCGTCCTCGCGCAGCTCGCGGACGCCTCCTTCGGGCACAACCTGGCCTTCTACGTGGTCCAGTTCGCGACCATGGTGCTGCTGGCGCTGGCCGCCAACACCTCCTTCGGCGGCCTGCCCGTCCTGATGAGCCTGCTGGCCCGCGACAACCACCTGCCGCACCTGTTCGCCCTCAAGGCCGACCGCCAGGTGCACCGCCACGGAGTGCTCGCGCTCGCCGTCGTCTCGGCCCTCCTACTGGTCTTCTCCGGCGGCGACACCAACACCCTCGTCCCGCTGTTCGCGATCGGTGTCTTCGTCGGCTTCACCATCTGCCAGGTCGGCATGGTCCGGCACTGGTACGGCGAACGAGGCAAGGGCCGGCGCGCGAAGGCCGTACTGAACGGATTCGGCGCCCTGTTGACGGGTGTCGCGGCCGTCGTCGTCACCGCCACCAAGTTCACCGAGGGCGCCTGGCTGATCGTCCTCGCCCTGCCGCTGCTGGTCCTCGGCTTCGAGCGGGTCCACCGCGCCTACGGCCGGATCGGCGAGCGTCTGGAGCTGGGCCGGGTCCCCGAACCGCCGCAGCGTGCCCACTCGCTGGTCGTCGTTCCCGTCTCCGGACTGTCCAAGCTGACCTGCAAGGCGCTCACCGCGGCCCGTTCGCTGGGCGACGAGGTGCTCGCCGTCACCGTCACCCACCCCGCGCCCGAGGACCGCCGGGCGGCCGAAGCCCTGCGCCGCGACTGGGAGTTGTGGAGCCCGGGTGTCGAACTCGTCGAGCTCGACTCGCAGACCCGCGCCCTCGGCCGCCCCGTCTCCGGCTATGTCCGTGAGCTCACGGCCGCCCATCCGGCCTCCCAGATCACCGTGCTGATCCCGGAGACCGAGCCCGCGCACATCTGGCAGCGCCTGCTCCAGAACCAGCGCGGCTCCGTCGTGGCGCATGCCGTGCGCCGCGACACGGACGCCGTGATCTGCCGGCTCCGCTTCCGCATCACCGACGACGCGAGCTGACACCGCCCCCACCGGCCGCCCCGCCAGCCACCCCCAAAGGAGGCGGGGCTTACCTTGGGCCGGCGGAAACGCCCCCCAGGACGTCTCAGGTATCCGTCAGAAGAAGGCGAGAGCGCCTACGTCCCCAAACCGCCCGCCCCCCCC